>JBDSIO010000441.1:0-18239 GCA_039917895.1 Fibrobacteria bacterium
TGGACGAACTGCCGCAGTTCTGGAACGTGCTGCGCGGGGACATGTCCCTGGTCGGCCCGCGCCCTCCCCTGTTGCGCGAGGTGAGCCGTTACAACGACATCCAGAAGGTGCGCATGACGGTGCCCCAAGGCATGACGGGACTATGGCAAGTGCGCGGCCGCTCCAACCTCAAGTTCGACGACATGGTGGACCTGGACGTGCATTACGCCCTGCACGCATCCGTGGCGATGGATGCCAAAATCCTGCTCGCGACGCTTCCGACGGTTTTCCTGGGGCGGGGGGCAGTGTGAAGGAGAGAGTTCAAATTCCAAAGTTCAAAGTGCAAAAGGCAAAATTGAAGAAAAAGAAAGCGCTGCCCGCAGCGATTGCCTCCCAATCCGTTTCATGGGATCTTGTCTGCACTTTGCGCTTTGAACTTTGCACTTTTAAATTTGACTTTTCCCGCTTCGGGGTCTCATGCCCCTGATCTCCCTCGCGCTCGCGACCTACAACCAGGCGCCCTTGCTCCGCCGCTTTCTGGCCAACTACCTGCGTTACGGCGCGTCCCTGGTTCCCCTGGTCGTCGTGGACGACGGTTCCGAGGATGAGACTCCGGATCTATTGCGGGAACTGGCTTCGCATCCAACCATCACCGTGCACCGCCTGCCCCATGTCTCCGCGGCCCATGCGCGCAACCACGCCTTGGCCCATGCCGCCACCGATTGGCTCGCCTTTTCGGATACGGATTGCCTGCTGGACCGCGCCTATTTTGAGACCCTGGCAGGGATACCGGCGCGTTACCCTGGCTCGGCAGCCGTGGAAGGGGCCGTGCGCCCGGCTCCCGGACCGAAACCGCCATTCACGCATTCCCTGCACAATCCCTCCGGCGGCACCTATGCGACCGCGAACATGATCTTCCGGGTGAAGGACATCCTGGCCCTGGGTGGGTTCGATGAAGGGTTCACCGTGAACTTCCGCGAGGATACGGATCTCGCGCTCACCATCCTAGACCGTCTGGGGGGCATCCCGTTCTGCCCGGAACTGGTGGTGGAACATCCGCACATCCCCCGGAATTTCGCGGCTGCGCTGTGCAGGGCCTATGCGACCCAGGACCGCCTGGTGCGCGCTGAGATCCGGCTGTTCGAAAAGCATCCAGTCAGTTATGCCCGCGTGCGCCACTACCGGGACGCTAGGGGCACCCTTTTCGGCTGGTGCCGGAAATATTTCGCGCTCTACTTCAAGGAATGCCTGAGATATCTGTTCCGCACACCGGGTTTGACCGTCGGCGACCGGCTCAGGGGCGTGATCCCCTCCGCCCAGGCCATGATCGTGGCCCTGCTTGAGCAGTTATGCATCGGGACCATCTGCGTGGTACAATGGAACCGGATAACCAGGCTTAAATCCCCGTGAAAATACTGATCCTCTGGTCCGGGGCCGTAGTGCCCGCCTACCGGCAATTCTTCCTGGAACTGGCGCGCCATATGCGCGTCCGCGTCCTTTCCCCGCGGAGTTGGACGCACGGTTCCCGCAGCTTCGAAGGGGCGAAGGGTAATACCAACGGAAATCAAAAGGCAGATGGAAAAAGGGACGGGAATGGAGAACCGGGAGAGGGAAAGAAAACCGTTCCGGACTCCGGTTGCGAGATCATCCCGGTTACGTATCTCCCTGAACGCAGTTCCCGCTATTGGGTCCCGTCGTTGGCGCTCCATCTCTGGAGGTTCCGCCCGCGTTACCTGTACATCATGGACGAAATGGATAGGCCCAGCCTCGCGTGGCATGCCCTGATCGCCCGGCTGGCCTGGCCGCCGGTACGCGTGGTCCAGTACGCTCTGCAGAACATCGCGGCCCCAGGCTACTATCGGTGGCACCACCGGCTGGCCACCCGCATCAACCAGGCCCTGGTCTCCTTAAGTATCGCCGCATCGCGCGAGGCCGAAGCGGTGCTCAAGGCCAACGGGTTCCGGAAACCGGTGCGTGTCATCCCCTTGTGGGGCTCGGAGGCCTTTTACATGCCGGGTGAACCTGCGGCCAACCAATCCTACCGCCGGGAACATGGCGTTTCGGAAGGGGAAACCCTCATCGTTTTCGCCGGAAGCATGGTGGAAGCCAAAGGCGTAAAACTGCTGGCGGAAGCGTTGTCCCGGCATTCCCGGCTCAAAGTCATCAGCGCCGGTAATGGCCCCCTGGCGGCGACAGCCCCGCGCCAGGCCCCCGGACAATGGATCCATCTAGGCGCCTTGGAAGGCGAGGAGTTGCGCAGACTGTATCAGGCGGGCGACTACATCATCCTTCCCTCCGTCACCCTACCTGATTGGAAAGAGCAGGTGGGCCGCTCACTAATCGAGGGCATCCTCTGCGGCTGCATCGCCTTGGGAAGCGATTCAGGACATATCCCGGAAATCACCCTGTTCCCCGACGCGTCCTTCAGGCAGGGCGAAGCCGTTTCCCTCCACGCAATGCTGGCGGGCCTTCCGTTGGCCGATGCGGACGCGGTGCGCAAGACTCAGTTGCGCAACGTCCGCGCCCGGTTCACCGCCGCGGCGGTGGCGGAGGAGACCGCCGCTTTCGTCAACGGAGGCGGGTCATGAAAATCCTCTTCCTGCACCGGGATCTGCCCCCGGACAGTTATACCGGCGTCGCCATCCAGGTGCACCGGCTGGCGAACGCCCTGGCCGACCTGGGACACGAGGTGTCGATCTACAGCCATTCCGCCCAGCCCGCAGATGCGCGGTACCGGGTCCTCGAAATCGAACTTCCGGGTCTGCGTACCGCCGTGCGGTATGCGCCGTTCCTGAAGCGGATCTGGTATCCACTATGGTATCGGAGCCTGTCGATGGAGGGATACGACGCGGTGCATATCCACGGTGACGGCGGATTCATCCGTTACCGCGGTAATTTCGTGCGCACCTTCTACGGAACGGCGGCGTTGGAATACCGCCATGCCACCGGCCTGAAAGGCAAACTGGCCCAGGGCCTCTCCTATTGGATGGAACGCCGCGAAGCCAAGCGCTGCCGACTCACGGTGGGCATTTCGCCGCATGTTGCCGCCCATCTGCCTGGCGTCGACCGGGTGATTCCCTGCATGTTGCCGGGCCAACCCGATCCCGCCGCCATGGCCAAGTCGGCCGCGCCCAGCATGATTTACCTCGGCTCGCGCCGATCGCACAAACGCGGCGAGACGGCCCTGGAACTTTACGCCAACCTGAAAAAGTCCCATCCGCACCTGCAGCTCCATTACGTCGGACCGGAACGGGAAATCGCGGATCTGAAAAACCGCGGGGGGCATCCCGGTGTCGAGTTCCATACCCGGCTGTCCCAGGAAGAACTGGCCAACTTGTACCGCCGGAGCTGGATCTACCTCTGCCTCTCCAGCTACGAGGGCTTCGGAGTGGGCATCATCGAAGCGATGTCATATTCCTGCCTGGTCGTCACGGCCCCACATCCTGGCAGCGAATACCTGGTGCGTGACGGGGACACGGGCCTCATCACCTCTCCTGAATCGGCCGGAACCCTGGTGGATCGGATCCTCTCGGATGAAAGCTCGCGCCGGAAAATCGTCAGCCGGGCCAGGGAGTTCTCCAGCAGGTTTTCGTCCGCAACGGTGGCCTCTTCCTACCTGGACCTGTATCGTATGGCCCAGGCCCGCACTTCGGGATCCGCGGCATGAGGACGCCGGCCAAGGAATACCTCTTCATGCCCCTGGTGGCCCTGCTCGGGTTCGGGTTCGTCTACCGGCTAATGCACATCCCCTCGCGCGCGGAAACGGCCATCTTCTGCATCGCCTTCTTCCTGATCCCGACCCTGAAGTATCCGAAGATCGGCGTGTATTACCTGTTTTGCCTGCCGCTGTTCGTTCCGCTCTTCCGGCGCATGTACTACCTGGTCAGCGAACGCCCGACCCTCGATTACCTGATGCTCATCTCCGATGGGGTGATGGGCGGCCTGATCCTGGCGCTGCTCCTGCTGTGGATCCTGAACAAGGAGCGCTCCACCGACCTCTTCTCCATCCTCATCGTCCTTTACACCTTTCTACTGTTCGTCAAGGTGTTCGTTGGTTCGCAATCCGGGATCCAGGAAAGCCTTTACGGTTTCAAATTCAACGGCCTGTACGTTTTCTTCTTCTTCGCGGGAAGCTACATCCTGAGGAACTACCGCGAGACCCGCACCCTGTTCGGATTCGCCTCCTGGCTGCTTTTCCTCACCGCCCTATACGGCATCAACCAGATCCTTTTCGGCTTCACGGCTTTCGAACAGAAATGGCTGGATTCCATCACCTTCACCACCCTTCGGATCGAAGGCGTGGTGCGCCCGTTTTCGACTTACGTCTCGCCCGCCGCCATGTCGGACGGAATGACAATCCTGTTCGTGCTCGGCATCTATTGGATGATGTGCAAAGGCCGCCACCTGAAGCCATTCGGACTGATGCTGACGCTCTCCTCCATCGCCCCCATCATGATCGCGACGGTGCGCACCAATTGGCTGGCCTGCGGCGCCGGCATTTTCTTCTATACGGTGTTCCTGCGCCTAAAGCGCGCCTGGCTGCAGTGGACCGTCATCGGCCTGATGGCCGTAGGCATCGCGGGCCTCTCGGCCAAGGGAAACGGCGGCAGCAGCGGCAGCATGGCCCACAACGCCGCCATCTCGGCCAGGCTGAACAAGCATCCTTCCAACCTGACCGAAACCATGATAACGAACCGCACCGCGGCATTGGCGAATCCGCTCCAGGAGTACAGCGTTCAGAAACGCATGGAGACCTGGATGGGCATCATATACACTTCGCGGGTGTTCCCCCTGGGTAAAGGTCAGGGAACCACCGGGTACGCGCATAGTTATTATTTCCTGGTGCTGGGGGAAATCGGGTATCCGGGCCTGATATGCTTCCTAGCCATCGTCATCGTGGGATTTTACCGGGGGATGAAGGTGATCGCCAATTCCAAGGACAAGGAAACCGTCGAATTGATGCGGGTGATGTTGACGATCATCTTCATGCTCTCGGTGCTGAACCTTACGGGAACCCATCTGCATACGCCGCCGGGAGACATTTTCTTCTGGTTCACCATGGGTTGCATTTCCAGGTTCTACCGCGCCTGGCGTGATGAACTGGCGCTGGAAACCGCCGCCGCCGCCATTCTGGCATCGGCGAAAGCGAAGACCGTCTCCGGAACGGCAAAACCGGCCTCGGACGGATTCATCTCTTTGCCAGGGACCCCTCGTGCGGCCTGATCATTCCAGCGTCCCTGCTTCCCATGCCCCGAGCCCGCCCCGCCGCCCCGGTCTGAAAAAAATCGTGGTCGTGGGCCACCCCCTCGCGGCCGAAGAGAACCGCTTGGCCTTCCGGGATTGGAAACGTCACCAGGTGGATTTGATCCTGCCGCGGCTTTGGCGCGCCCGTTCCTTGGGCCACGATTATGTCGCACCTTCGGGAACCAACATTGACCTTGCCGCTGACCTGGCCGCAGCCCGGACCACAGAACCGGCTGCGGAATTGTCGCTGCATCCGCTCGACATTCACCTCTCCGGACGCAATTCGCTTTTCCTGTGGCGCGGCCTGGGCCCGTTGTTGCAAAGGCTCAAACCGGACGTGATTTATTGTTGGGAGGAACCCTGGTGCCTGGCCACCTGGCAAGTCGTCAGGCAGGCGCGCTCCCTGGGCGTTCCCGTGGTCTTCTATACCGCCGAAAACCGGCCCAAGCGATTGCCTTGGCCTTTCCGGCTCATGCTCCGGACCTCCTTCCGATACTGCGCCGCCTGCGTGGCCCCCACGGAAGAGATCGCCGCGCGCCTCAAAGCCTGGGGCTACCGCGGGCGCGTTTTCACGATCCCGCTATGGATCCGTCCTCGCCGCGCTCTACGGGCCGACGTGGCCGTCCGGTGCCTCGCCTACGTGGGTCGGCTCATCCCGCTCAAGCGCGTGGATCTGCTGGTGGAAAGCCTGGCCTTGCTTCCCGGTTTCCGGCTGCGCATCATCGGCGACGGCCCGGAGCGCCGGCGCCTGGCCGATCGGGTGGGAGAGCTCGGCATGCAAGCGCGCGTGGAATTCCGCGGACACCTCGACAACGCCATGCTCGAGGACGGCCTGGAAGGCGCCTCCCTGCTGGTGCTGCCCACGGCCGAAAATGCGCGGCAGGCCGAGCAATTCGGAAAAGCCGCTGTCGAAGGGGTATCCTGTGGGTTACCTGTGCTCGCCAGCCGCACCGGCAATCTCGCCTCCCTGGCGGGGATCTTCCCTACCCTGTCCGCCGTGGAACTGGATTCTCCGGAACGCTTGGCCGAGGCGGTGTCTGGCATATTCCGGGCCTTTCCAGAGGAGGCGGAACTGGCGGAATCGCGCCGGCTTGCGCTTGCGGCCTTTGGTCCCGCTGCCGCGGCGGGGCGCCTGGAATCGGCCTTCGCATCGTTGAGCGGGGCGGAAGTATCGGTATCAGCCTCCGGCGCGCCGCAAACCATGGAGTCCCACCCATGACCCGCAGTAACGCCTTCATCCGCGGATTGGAACGCGCCGCCATGACCGTGGTCTCGGGCGCGATCGGGTACCGGATGAAATTCGGAACCGGACCCGCCGAACCAAGTGGTCCCCAGCGCGTGCTGATCTGCAAATGGTGTTGCCTCGGAGACGCTGTCGTATCCCTTTACGCCATCCGGGAGTTCAAAAACCGCAACCCCGCAACCATCATCGACATGCTCGTCTCTTCCCGCATCGCCGAGGTTTACCGGCGGGCAACCGAAATCAACGAAGTGCATGTGTTGCCTTTGACGGGTAAGCGCCTGGTCCTGGAGTTACTAAAACCCACGCTGTGGACGCGGTTCTTCGCCCTTATATTCCGCCTTCGCCAGGCCCAGTACGCCCAGTTCATCGATTTGGAACTCTACCGGGGAACCGGCCCCGTGCTCAAGCGCCTGATCGGCATCCCTTTCTCCCGGGGCTTTCAGGTCGAAGGCGCGTTGCCAAAGCACCATGATTTCGAAGTCCCGCTGCCGCGCCGCATGCCCGAATGGCAATGTTTCTACCGCGTGCTCGGCCTGGACATTCCCCCTGCGCCCCCCGAAGCGCTGTACCGGCGCGAATCCCCGTCCCGGCAAACGCAGGCAGGCAAGATCCCAACCGCCCCATTAGCCGCGACGCCGATCCCGGCGGCATCCTCACCGATCCCGCCGAGCCCACAGGGGAAGCGCATCGGCATCGTTTTCGGCTCCTCTTTCAATTGGCCCCAGAAGAAATGGCCATGGGACAACTATGCGGAACTGATTTCCCTGCTGTCCCTCGATGGGCATGCCTTCGTTCTGCTCGGTGCTTCGGATGAAACCGAGGAAGGGGCCCGAATAGCCGCCAGGGCGGCCGCAAACGTGATCGACACCACCGGCCAGCTGGATTATGCCGGATTGTGCCGCGAAGTTTCGGCCTGCGATCTCCTGATCGGCAACGACACCGGGACCATGCATCTGGCGGCAGCCTACGGCATCCCCACGGTTACCCTGTTCGGCCCGACGGATCCGGAGAAGTGGAATCCCCTCACCTCCACGCCGGTATTCCTGGCAACCGTACCCTGCCGTCCCTGTTACTACCTGGGTTCCATGCCTCCTTGCGATCACTTTTCCTGCCTGCGGAAGCTGGAACCGTCCCTGGTGGCGGAAACCGTCCGCGGGGTTTTATCCGGCGCGAATAAATCCGGCCAGGATGAGCAGATTCAAGACGGGATCCGATAGGCGATGTCCCATGGTTCTGGGAGGAAAGGGGGGAAAAGGGGGCAAATGGCGGTAAATTGGAATTTATCCGGAAATTTGGCATAATTGAATCCGGATCGGACCAACCTTAGCCCACTCATACATAGATGGTTAAACGGGGAAAAAAAGGATTTTCGGTTTTCCGGGGCTTGGCCTTGCTGATCCTGCTGGGCGTCGCCGTCTTCGGTGTCGTGCAGGCGCTTACCCTCAAATCCACGCCGAAGCCTTTCTCGGAAACCGGTCTCGAGGCCGATCCCGTCACCGGAGACGTGCTGTATGAAGTTCCGCCCAAAGCCTCCTTGCATGCCTTGGCCGCCGACCTCCAGGCCAAAGGCCTGATCGCCAACGCCCCGGCATTCCGCATTTTCCTGCGGCTGACCCGCAAGGACCGGAAAATCCGGGCCGGGTATTTCTACGTACGGCCCTCCAACTCCATTCTGGAAATGGTGTTCAAGCTGACCAGCGGCAAAATGGCCACCCAGTTGATTACGATACCGGAAGGCAAAGCCTCGTGGGAGATCTACTCGATCCTGAAGGCCAAGTTCCCGCTCGACTCGCTGCGTTTCGATTCCCTGGTGCATTCTGCCGGGTTCGCCGCCGCCTGCCATATTGAGGCCCCCGATTTGGAAGGCTACCTGTTCCCGGACACCTACGTGCTGCCTTGGCGCATCACGGAACGCGACGTAATCAAGGTAATGGTCAAGCATTTCCTCTCCGTCGTCGGGCAATTCGACCTCAACTCGCCCATGTACCGGATGTATGGGCAACGCGGCTGGCTGACGTTGGCATCCATCGTGGAAAAGGAAGCGGCCGTTCCCTCCGAACAGGATCCCATTGCAGGCGTATTCTACAATCGCCTGCTGCAAGGTTGGAGTCTGGGAGCCGATCCCACCGTGCGCTTCGCCGTGCGCAGGCCCACGGGCCCGCTTTTCGTTTCGGATCTGAATTCCGACTCGCCCTACAACACGCGGAAATTCACGGGACTGCCGCCCGGCCCAATCTGCAATCCCGGACGCGGTGCCTTGCGCGCCGCCTTGAATCCCATGCGCACCGACAAGATGTATTTCGTGGCCAAGGACGACGGCTCACGGGAGCATTTCTTTTCCGTCGACAACGGCGCCCACGTCAAATATAAGGATGTGGCCGCGGCCAATCGTCGGAAGCGCGGCATCGACAAACCCTCGGGTCGGTCAGGTAGTTCCGCCAAGCCCGCCCCGCATACTATCGGTTCCCACGGAAAAAACCCGGGCTGAAATGACGGCCACCCGGTGGACGGTCCGGCTTGTTTCCGCCGCCGCCTATTTATCGGCCATTGCTTGCCTGGCCGCCGCCCTGTCCTACATCGGCGCGTTCCTCTGGGTCGCGCTCTGCCGGTTGGGTTATCCCTACGAATTGGAGTGGATGGAAGGGGGCGTATTGATCCATGTCCAGCGCGTCCTGGCCGGACAACCGCTGTACGTGGCCCCGGCCCTTGATTTCGTTCCCTTCCTGTATACTCCGCTCTACTATTACCTGGCGGCCCCTTTGACATGGCTGCATGAGGGCTTCCTTCCCTTGCGGGCGCTGTCGCTACTATGCGCGGCCCCCACCCTGGCGGTTCTCTACCTCTGGATCCAAGGACGGACGCAAAGCCGCCTGGCCGCAAGCCTCGGCGCCGGGTTCTACGGCGCCGCGTTTTCCGCCACCGGATTCTGGTACGATTTGGCGAGGGTGGATTCCCTTTTCATCCTGGCATTGCTATCGGCCCTGTGGAGCCTGGACGGGCCCGCCAAAAACCCGCGCCTGCTCGCCTCGGCGCTCTTATTCGCCGTCGCATTTCAATGCAAGCAATCTTCCCTGATGGTCATCGCCTGCATGGCCCCCATGTACCTGGGAGGCGGCCGGAAACGCCTTGCCTTCTCCGCCCTCGCCTTGGCCGCCGGCATTCCCGGAATGATCTGGATCCTCGATCGGGCGCATCATGGCTGGTATGCCTATTACGTGTTCGGATTGCCGTCCCACCATGCGATCCTCAAGTCCGCTTGGCTGGGCTTCTGGACCCGGGACACGCTGACCGTCTTTCCCTTGGCATTCCTGGCGGGAGCGGTCGCCCTGGCCGGTCGTTTCCGCCAGGGTGACGCGCGTGGTACCCTGTTTCTGGTGACGGGCACCACGGGCATGCTCTCCGCCTCATACGTCTCCCGCCTGCATGTGGGAGGCTGGGACAATGTGTTGATGCCCGCGTTTGCATGGCTTTCCCTGCTCACGGGCCTGGGTATCGGGACTTTGGAACGGAGCTGGAATGCCGAATGCGAGGCGGAGGCGCGGACATTCCGGCGGACTTCGCTCTCCGCGCTGGCAGTCTACGCCGCCTGCCTGCTACAATTCATCCGCTTCGCCTACGATCCGCGCAAACAGATTCCCGACGGATCCGACCTCGTAGCCGGCGGACGGACTGAGGACTGGATCCGCCGAACCCCGGGAGAGGTTTTCATTCCCGACCACGGCTACCTGGCGCAACGCGCGGGCAAGCCGCCGTTCGCTCATCGCATCGCCATCGAGGATGTCCTGCGGGGCCCGGAGCATCCGGCCCGCAAGGCGTTGGAAGTAGAATTGGCCTCGGCCCTGGAATCGGGCCGATTCAGCGCCTTGCTGATGGATTCGGAGCAACCATCCGACGCGGGAATCCTTCCCGATACCCCGAAGCCGCGATACCGGCGCACGAAAACGCTTCCCTATGGTCCGCGCGAATTCATGCCCCGGACAGGAATAAAAAGCCGGCCCGAATTCGTGTTCGAACCGTGGTTCTGAAGGGATTTGGATCGCTTTAAAGGGAGCGGTCCGTCATCAGACGGCACACCTTTTTCAGATGCTGGGCTGCCGGGGAATCCGGAAGGCTTTCGAGGAAAGGGGAACAGTCGTTGATCTTGGCGATCGCGATATCCCGGGCCTTTTGGAAAGCCATGCGCGACTCAAGGAGGCGCTTGATCTCGAGTTGGCTGCTCTCCATGCCCGCGGTGGCGAGCAGAGCCAGCATCTCCTGGCGTTCGGCTGCGTTGCAGGATTCGAAGAAGAGGATGAGCGGCAGGGTGAAATAGCCGTTCTTCAGATCCGAAAAGGTGCGTTTGTCCAGGTTCTCGGCACCATAGCCGAAGTCCAGCAGGTCGTCGATGATTTGGAAGGCGGTGCCGAAGTTGCGGCCGAGCTCCATGCCGGCGCGGACCGTTTCCTCGTCAAAGCCCGCGAGGATGGAGCCGCACTCGCCACAGGCCATCAACAACGCCGCAGTCTTGCCTTCGATCACGGAGAAATACTGTTCCAGGGACAGATCCGCGTTGCCGGCTCCTTCCACTTCCATGACCTCGGCCATGATCAGGCGGCTGGAGGCCTTGCTCAAGCTCAGCGGAATGCGGTGGTCTCGGTCGCTCCAGACCATCTCCATGGACTTTGCGAGGGTATAGTCGCCCAGCAGCACGGCCATGCGGTTGCCCCAGCGCTTATGCGCCGTCTTTTCGTTGCGGCGCAGATCGCTGTCGTCGATGATGTCGTCGTGGACGAGCGAGGCGAGATGGATCAGTTCGATGGCCGCCGCGACGCGGACAGCGCGCTCGAAGTTCCAGTTACGGCCGGTGGAGGCCATCAGGAAGAGGAAGGTGGAGCGGATGCGTTTGCCCTTGCGGATGAGCAATGAGTTCAATTGGCCGGAAAGCTTGCCGGGAGCGTTGTCGGCTACCTCGAGCATCAACTTCTGGACTTCGTCCAGGCCGGCCGCGACGCAGTCGCGGGCCTCCCTGAGCACTTGCTCATAGGATACGACCACGGACATGAAATTGCTCACTCGGCTCCTTTCCCGATATCCTGCCGGAGGCCGGCATCGGGGCCTGGAATGGAGCGGTTAATATAGCAAACCGCCCGGATGCTGTAAGGACGCGCGCCTGAAAGGGGACCGGAAAAGTGCCTTTAAAGTGCCTATATTTGCGGTTCCCGATGGCTTCGGGAAAGACGGAGGCTCTCATTGGATTCCTATTGGTGGCTATGTTTCCGGACCTCGATAGAGTCCTTGGAATTGGATCAGGATCGACTTTTCGAAACCGGAGCCACGGGCATTGAGGAGGTTGAGGAAGCGTCCACGGTCGTCGGGGATGCATCCACCGGTCCCGAAGCTTTGAATCGAAGCGGCGTGCTGGTTAAAGGTTTTTTCGGAACCGCCGGAGAAATGCAAGCAGCGCGCGAATTTTTCAAGGATCGCAAAGACCTGACCCATGGGGAAGAGAAAATCGAAGACTGGGACAGGAGTTGGAGGGACCGTCAGACCCCGGTGGAGGTGACCGCGAACCTGGTGGTGATGCCGCCCTGGGTGGATGCCCCGGCCGGTGGCCGCCATGTCATTCGACTGGAAGCCAAAATGGCCTTCGGAACGGGTTCACATGAATCCACGCGTATCGCAGCCAATTTGCTCGAACGCGTCCCTTTGCAAGGCGGATCCGTGGTCGATATTGGCGCGGGCACGGGAATCCTGGCCTTGTACGCGGCCCAGTTAGGAGCGACTTCGGTACTGGCGCTGGACATTGATCCCGTGGTCGGTCCCTGCATGAATGAAAACCTCATTCTCAACCCCGTCCCGGCGGGATGCCGCTTTCGCACCCTGATCGGCGGAACCGGCACTTTGAAAGGCAACGCCCGGTTCAGCGTCGTGATTTGCAACATGATCCGCACCGAACTCTGGCCCTTCCGTGAGGAACTGCGCTCTCGCCTGCTTCCCGGCGGAAGCTTCCTGGTCTCGGGCCAACGCTTGGAGGACAAACAGCATTTCTTCGCCTGGCGGGAAACCTCTCCCTTCCGCATTGGGGAAGAAGTGGAAATGGACGGTTGGTGGGGATTCGCCGCGACCGTTGACCGTTGACCGTTGACCCTTGACCCTTGAATTAGTCCTCCCCGCCCTTTCTACCGGTGAGCGGTAACCGTCCGGTCTGGAAGGCCCTGCGAGGCGTCCAAACCAGCGGGCCTATGCGGGCGATTTGTATTAAATTACCGAGCATGCCAGAATCGAAATCCTCCGCACCGACTTTCCGAAACAGCTCACTGCTCGACGCCGCCCAGGGCCGCAAGCCCGTCCGCCCTCCGGTCTGGATCATGCGGCAGGTCGGCCGATACCTGGCCGATTACCGGCGCGTGCGCAGCCTCTTCCCCTC
Source organism: Fibrobacteria bacterium (assembly GCA_039917895.1). Lineage (GTDB taxonomy): Bacteria > Fibrobacterota > Fibrobacteria > UBA11236 > UBA11236 > Chersky-265. The sequence goes on from JBDSIO010000441.1 coordinate 12,873, forward strand.
CTTTATGGATTTCTGCCGCTCTCCGGAACATGTCGCCGAAGTCACCATTCAACCCGTGGACCAGATAGGCGTGGACGCGGCCATCCTCTTCTCCGATATCCTGGTCCTGCTGCCGCCCATGGGCCTCAAGGTCGACTTCATGGAAGGCAAAGGCCCGGTCATAGCCAATCCCCTGCGGGACGACTCCGTCATCGCCGCGCTTCCGGAGGGCGATCTCAATGGCGACCTCGGCTACGTCTTCGAAGGCATCCGCCTCACGAAAAAGGCGCTGGGCGATCGCGTACCGCTGATCGGCTTCGCCGGCGGTCCATTCACCGTGGCTTCGTATATGGTGGAAGGCGGTTCGTCCAAGGAACTCTCCAAGCTCAAAGCCCTGATGTTCTCGCGTCCCGAGGTCTTCACCACGCTGATCCGCAAGCTCGCTTCGGTGACCTCCGCCTATCTCTGCGAACAGGCGCGCCAAGGTGCGGACGTCCTCACCATCATGGATTCCTGGGCGGGTTATCTCAGTCCCAACGACTACCGCGATCTGGTGCTCCCGCATACCAAGAAGATCATCGCCACCGTCAAAACCGCATTCCCGCACGTGCCCGTGGTCCACTACGCCAACGGAGCGCCGCACCTGCTCCCCCAATTCACCACCCTGGGCGCCGACGTTTTGGGCCTCGACTGGCGCGTCAATCTGGGCGAGGTCCTGAAGGCATATCCGAACCAGGTCTTCCAGGGGAACATGGATCCGTGCCATCTTTATTCGTCCCCGGCGCAAATCGCGGCCAAAGTCAAGGCGATGAAGACCGAAGTGGGAGCCCGGGCGCATGTGTACAACCTGGGCCACGGCATCCTTCCCGACATCTCCCCCGCTCACGCCCGAGCCTTCGTGGATGCCGTTCACGAGCTTTAGCAGGGCGCCGCGCGCCCTGCTAAAGCTTTAGGAGTTTCGCCTGCGTAAAAAAAACTCCAAGAGTCTCCGCTGCTCCGCTGCATATTCCAAAGCAACTGCAAGCTAAGAGCGCCGCGCGCCCTGTTCTTGCTGCACGCCGTGCTGTTGCTTTAAGGTTTTTCCGTCGAGCGGATCAACATGGCGTCACCGTAACTGAAGAGGCGGAACCCTTGGGCGAAAGCTTCAGCGTAGGCGGCTTTGGCCCGTTCCGGGCCCAATAAACTGCACACCAGCATGAACAGCGTGGACTTGGGCCAATGAAAATTGGTGAGCAGGCCGTCCACGCCTTTCCAGGCATAACCGGGATGGATGAAAATGTCCGTCTCCCCCGCCCCGGGCGTGAAGATCGCGGATCCGGTTCCCCGGGCCCGGGTTTCCAACACCCTGGCCGCGGTGGTGCCCACGGCCCAGATCCTGCCCTTCTTGGCCTTCACGGCATTCAGGGAGTCGGCGGTTTCCTCCGTCATCACATAGCGTTCGGAATGCATGACATGGCCTGAGAGATCCTCGCTTTGCACGGGTTTGAACGTGCCCGCTCCCACGTGCAAAGTGACCTTGCGGATTTCCACGCCCTTGGCCCGGATGGCTTCCAGCATGGCTTCGCTCAAATGCAGGCTGGCGGTGGGCGCGGCCACGGAGCCGGGATGCGCGGCGAAAACGCTCTGGTAGGAGCCCGAATCGGCCTCGGAAGCCTCGCGGCGGATGTAGGGCGGCAGAGGTATCTTTCCCGTTACCTCGAGTTCCTCATGAAACGCGTGCGGAGTCAGGCCGAACTCCAGGACGCGCGTGCCGTCATCGGCGACTGCCGCGACGGTGGCGATGAGACGGGAGGAGAAAATGGCGCGATCCCCGACCCGGAAACGTTTGCCGGGCTTGACCATGGCTTCCCAGCGGGTGCGGCCCGAGGCGGCGCCTGGCGCATCGGAGCGGCCGATCGGACCCGGGGCCGAACCACCGGCTGGGTGCCTCGAATGGGCGTCCGGATGGGCGTCCAGATGGGCGTCCGGATAGGCGTCCGGATAGGCGGGCGCAAGCAATAGGGCTTCGACACGGGCCCCCGCTTCATTCTCGCCGATGAGGCGGGCGCGCAGTACCTTGGTGTCGTTCAGGACCAGAGCGTCCCCGGAAGCAAGGAAATCGATGAGGTTGCGGGTATGGGACCATAAAGCCGTCCGCCCTCCCGACCCAGCGTCACCGCCCTGTGGGGCCGCCGCAATTACGCGATCCACCACCATCATCCGCGATTCTCCCCGCTCAAGGGGATGATAGGCGATCAGGTTTTCCGGGAACTGGAAATCGAAATCGGCGGTTTTCATGGCTTGCTGGATCCCGGGGCTTTCGAAAAGGGGGAAAGCTGAAATAGGAAATCGGATAATATAGCCATATGAACCGGAACCGGGCTTTTTTCGCGCGCAGCTTCTGCTCGGGCAACGGGATCGAAATCGGCGCCCTGCACCATCCCCTGCCCCTTCCGGAAAACGCCAAGGCGCGTTATGTCGATCGCATGACCTCGGCGGAATTGCGCAAGCACTATCCGGAACTGGCGGATCAGCCCTTGGTCGATGTCGACATCGTCGACAATGGCGAGACCCTTGCCACTTTGCCCGACGGCCAGGAAGATTTCGTGATCGCGAACCAGTTCATCGAGCATTGCCAAAACCCCGTCCGGGCGCTGGTGAACATGCTCCGGGTCGTAAGGAACGACGGCATCGTTATGTTGTCGGTTCCGGACAAGCGGTTCACCTTCGACAAGGATCGGCCGATCACGTCGAACGATCATATCCTCTGGGAATGCCTCAATGGAACGGAAAGCACCAAGCGGGCCCACTTCGCGGAATTCCTGGGATTGGATCGGCATCCCGAAAGGAAGGTGGAATTGGAAATGGAGCTGGAATCGATGCTGGCCAAGGACTACAGTATCCACTATCACGTTTGGGATTCCGATGCCTTCATCAAGTTCCTTCTGTGGACCAAGGAGCGTTTCGGCCTGCCCTTCGAATTGCAGGCGACCTACCGGAACGGCGAAGAGTCCATTCAGATCCTGAGAAAGACCTATCCGGTCAACGCGGCGAGCCAGGTTTTGAAGGTTATCTGACGCGCTTGCGCGGGGCGACGGCGGGCGCGGGCCTGGAACCGGCGCGGTCCGGCTTGAGCTGGCGATAGGCTTCGCCGGCGGCCATGGCCACGGTCGCATCCGGGTCGGAAAGCAGACGCTTGGCGTCTTCCAAGGCCCCGAGATTGCCCAGCTTGACGAGCGCCACCAGCGACTCGCGTCGAATGCGCGGATCGGCGTCCATGCACAGGGCACGCAGGGATGCGATATAAGCGGAGTCCTTGCTGTAGGCCATCACCATCAACGCGTGCACGCGCAAAGCACCCGCTGACGTATCAAGCGCGGTCTGCTTCACGGTCTCGGCGCCTTCGGGCCCCAAGGCCACGATTTTGCCCATAAGTTCGCGGATCTCCCTGGGGTCGGCCACGTCGGATCCGGATTTCTCCGCGATGGCCTTCAGGTATTGGGCCGCCTGATCCACGGGTTGCTGCGCCGCCGGCGCCGACCCGACTGGGGCCGAATCCGCCGCCGGGGCTAAACCGCGCGCTTCCATCTCCAACAATCGCCGCTTTATCTCGTTCATATCCTCCAGTTGTTTCTCCAGCTCCGCGTTTTTGACTTCCAGAATGGCCACACGCTCGGGCAAGGTGCGCTTTTCGCGGTGCGGAACCCAGCCCAGCACCTGCAGGGAAAAGGAGATGCCCGGCGAGTTGTAGCCGTTGCTGAGCGTATTGGAAGGCGTGAGGAAGAAACCCCATTCCCCGCCTTGGCGGATCCAGGACTGGAATTCGGTCATGGCCAGGCTGAAGCCTACCAGATTGCGGTAACGCCATTGCAAAGTGACCACCTGGTGGAAGTCCGAGAAGCGTTCGAAAACCTCGTAGCCCAGCCAGGCACCCTTGCCGAGATCCTGTTCCAGGCCGCCATTGACGCTGACCAGTCCCTTGTTGGCGTGGGTCAGTACCGAAACGCCAAGATGGAGGCGCGATCGGCTGGCGAAGGATTTCGCGACCGTCGCATAGCTTTCGGATTGCAGATTCTTGAGCGTGGTCTCGTCGCTGACCCCGTACAACCCGGCTTCCTGGCTGGCGAAAAGGTTGCGCGCCCCGAACACGAGATCGGGCCAGATGAGATCCTCGCGCACCAACAGCGCCTTGATGGAGAAGGAAAGCTCGCGGCCGTATTGGACTCCGATTTCTGCGCGGTTCTCGATCCCAACGAGCAGTTCGGAACTGTAATTGAGATTCTGGACCTCGGAAGGCGGACCCGCGAGCGAATCCTGGAAGGTAGTGTCCACGCCGCCGATTTCGGAGGTGTTGAAATATTGGAAGCGTCCGGCCAAACGGTACTGACCGTGCATCAGGACGTTGGCAGTGGGAATGGCGAGGAGGACGGGAGAATGTTCCTGGCGGGGAAACGGCACCGACGCGGCGCTTGCGAGGACCGGCAAGGCCCACAGAATCAACGCGGCATCAATCCTTTTTTTTCCCATGCAGTCGCGATATCTCGGCCGCGTCGAGGCGGCGGTACTTGCCTTCGGGCAGTTCGCCCAACTCGACGGAACCGAACCGAATCCTCTGCAAGTCTACCACCCGGTAGCCGACTACTTCCAGCATGCGCCGGATTTCGCGGTTTTTCCCCTCCCGCAGGACGATTTCGGTATGGTCCTCCCGGGGCGTGATTGAGACTGCCACCGCGTCGTTTTCGAAACCGATGTCGACGCCGGAAAGCAGGGTTTTGATGTCCTTTTTTGCCAGCGGTTTGCGGGTCCAGACCCTATAGGTGCGGGGCACTTCCTGGCTCGGATGAAGCAAGTTATGCGTCATTCCGCCGTCGTTGGTCAGGAGGACCAACCCGCGGCTGTTATAATCCAGGCGGCCGGCATAATGGAGTTTTCTGAATCCTTCGGGCAGCAGCTTGTAGATGGTAGGACGGTCGAAAGGATCGCTGGCCGAGCAGAGATAGCCTTTGGGTTTATTGAGTATCACGTATTCATGGGCCCGGGGCGGCACGGCGGATTTGCCGAGGACTTTGACCTTATCGCTATCTTCAATTTGGCGCGAGAGATCATATACGATTTCCCCGCCCACCGACACGGCCCCGCCGATGATGAGATCCTCCACGGCGCGGCGGCTGCCGAAACCGCACAAGGCAAGGTATCGGTTGATCCTCATTTCGGAGCGCTGCCGCGCACCTGCCTGCGCTTCAGGAACCAATCGATGATGACGCCGTAGCGGACACCGCGATCGGAGACCCGGAAGTCTTCGACGCCGATGGCGAGCAGGAAGGCTTCCAGGATGCAGAGACCGGGCATGAGGATATCCGCGCGGGGCTTGTCCATTCCAGGCAGTTCGCGCTTCTGCGCGTCCGTAAG
>JBDSIO010000442.1:0-20182 GCA_039917895.1 Fibrobacteria bacterium
CGCGAGAGAAAGGTCTTATGATCCTTTTTATACAAGGCCCGCAGGGCTTCTTCATATCCCTCCAGGTCTCCTGCCATCACCGAGATGAATTTGTAGGTCCGTTCCTGGTGCTTCTTGACGGTGTCGCCGCCGATGGATTTCCGACGCTCCTCGTCGACGAGCCTGCGGAGAATCGCTGAGGCGCCGCCGGACTGTGAGGCCAGCCATTCCCATTGCCGGGGCAGGAGGGAGACTTCGCGGGAAACCACGCCCAGTCTGGGCCTGCCGGGTCCCGCGGCTTCAGGGGCCGAGCGGCCCGGAGCGTCCTCCGCCGCGAAGACCTCGAGGCGCTTGAGTACGTCCTTTTCCGAACCCTGGAAATTGAAGTCCATGGTATTGCCGGTGGCGTCGCTGAAAACCAGGACGGAACTGTTTTCCGAATTGCCCATGCGGCGTTTGATCTTAAAGATGACTTCCGGCAAAGGACCCCGGCAAACCAGTTGCGGGCCCTCGAACGCCGTATACGTGCTTTTCGCTTCCATTTCGCCTCCGGGGATAATAATACCCGGGTAAAACAGATTTGTCAATAATACCCGGGTAAAATTAATTCTCGGGTCCGGCGTGTTTTGGCCGGCTGGAGGTAAGCGATGCGGGAAAAGCGGCGCCAAATTGGCGAGGCGGGCCGGGGGTCGGTAATTGTATGTTCATCACTGGCGTCAATCCGACAACCTAACGGAGTATTTTCATGAAAATCCAAGTCCATACCGACAACACCATCAGCGGCCGGGAATCCCTAGGCGATAGCGTACGTGAAACCGTGGAAAACTCCCTGAGTCATGTGAGCGGGCGTATCACCCGCGTGGAAGTGCACCTGAGCGATGAGAATGGCAGGAAATCCGGCGGGGAAGACATCAAATGCGTGATTGAGGCCCATTTGGAAGGGCGTCCGCCGGTCGCGGTGACCCATCATGCGGCGAATCTCGGGCAGTCGGTGGACGGGGCGGCGGATAAAATAAGCCGCCTTATCCAACACACCCTGGAAAAATTGCGGGATGAAAACCGCCATCGTACGGATCCCGAGCCGCCCGGCGCCAGCTCCGAAGCCGGCTGAACTGTCGCCCGGGTCCCGGAATCATTTTCGTGTGCAGGGACGACTTGGACGCGACAAAACCCCGAAGCGGCTCTTAGCCGCCATGGACAGGGCCGTCCACTATCGCTGGGTCTATTTACCGTGGACGGGGCCGTCCACTATCGCTGGGTCTATTTACCGTGGACGGCTTGCACGAAGTCCTGGATCAAACCCTCGTCCTTGGTGCCCTCGAACAGGTTTCCCACCACGATGGCATGGGCCCCCGCTTCGGAGCGTTCGCGCGCCTGCTCGGGAGTGCGGATGCCGCCCCCCACGATGATGTGCAGGCCCACAGAGGCGCGCACCATTTTGACCATAGCCGCCGGTACGGCATTGAGGGCGCCGCTGCCGGCTTCCAGGTAGATCCAACGCTGTCCCATCAGTTCCGCGGCCATGGCATGGGCGGCCGCGATGGCGGGCTTGTCGGCCGGGATGGGGCGGGTGTTGCTGATATACTCAACGGCCGTGGTGCGGCCGGATTCGATCAGCATATAGGCGGTGGGGATGGCTTCCATGCGCAGGCTGCGCACCAGCACCGCGCCCTTCACCTGCTCGTCGATCAGGTATTGGGGGTTGCGCCCGCTGATCAAGGTGGTGAAGAGGATGGCGTCGGGGCCGGGGGTAACGTGGGAACAACCCCCGGGAAACAGGATCACTGGGACCTGGGTCTCTTTCTTGAGGCCGGCCGCGATCTTCTGGAAGGCCGGATTGCCCACGAAGGAGCCCCCCAAAAGCAACGCGTCAGCGCCATGCTTCACGGCCCGCAGGCCGGATTCGATGATGCCGTCCGGTGTATCCGAATCCGGATCGAGCAGGACGAAGAACAGGGAGCGGACCTTCTCCAGGGACTGGATCAGGCGGGTTTCGATGGTTCCAACGGGCATCAGGCCCCCAGGGCTTGCTTGAGGAATTTTTCGGCTTCGGCCCGCACCAGGGGCTCCTTGTCCGGGGACTTAGAGCCGGCCTGGGCGCGGTCGGGCTTGCCGCCGCCCTTTGCATCGGCCAAGGGGCCGATGGCTTTGATCAAATCGCCCGCCTTCACCCGGCCCTGGGCTTCCTTGCCAGCCACGGCGTAGATGGAAAGCGCTTCGCCGGAAACATGCGTCAGCACCGCCACGCCGTTGCGCAGCAGGCCCGCCAGACCGTCGATCAGCAGGCCGAGCGAATCCTTCGGGTAGGCCTTTTCATCCAGTTTGCATACGATGACGGTGGCGCCGTTCAGGGGTTTCCCCTGTTCCGCGATCAGGGATGCAGCCTGCAATCTGGCCTGCGCCTGGCGCAGTTCCAGCACTTCCTTTTCCAGGGCTTTTATACGCCCCACGGCTTCGACGACTTTTTCAGTCTCCTGGCCGGGCTTGGCCTTGAAAACCTTGGCGATGTCGGAGAGGGCGTTGAAGTTGCGCTGGACCAGATCCAGGGCGCCCAGCCCAGTAACCGCTTCCAGACGGCGCACGCCGGCGGCGATGGAGCTCTCGGAAAGGATTTTCAGCAAGCCGATTTCGCCGGTGGCGTTGGCATGCGTGCCGCCGCACAGTTCCATGCTCACGTCGCCCATGGTGATGACGCGGACCCTGTCTCCGTACTTCTCACCGAACCGCGCCATGGCGCCCATCTTCCTGGCCTCTTCGATGCCGTGCACGGCATGGCTGATGGAGTGGTTCCGCTCGATGGCCAGGTTGACCTTCTGTTCGACCTTCTTGATCTCTTCCGGGGTCAGGCCCTGGAAATGCGTGAAGTCGAAACGCAGGGAATCCGGCGAGACCCGCGAACCCTGTTGCTGCACATGATCGCCGAGCACTTCGCGCAAGGCGGAATGCAGAAGATGGGTGGCGCTATGGTTGCGCACCGTCTTGAACCGGGCCTCCCCGTCCACTTCGGCCTTGAGGCCCTTCATGGTGTCGGGGCTAAGGATGCCTCCCAGTAAATCGCACTTGTGCAGGACCATGTCGAACATCTTGACCGTATCCAGCACGCGCAGTTGCACCAGCGGAACTCCCGCTGGCCCCGGCTGGCCGGTCAAGGTCCCGGTATCGCCCACCTGGCCGCCCGCTTCGGCGTAGAACGGGGTCTTGTCGAGCACGACCAGCACCTGGTCGCCGACTTCGCGGAACCGGCGCACGTTCACGTCCGACACCAAGGTCGAATAGCCGATGAACTCCGTGTCCGTGGATTGGGAAAGCATGGTCCAGCCTTCGTCGAGCCCGATGCTGCCGTCGAACTTGGCGGCCCCGCGGGCGCGTTCGCGCTGCTCTTCCATGAATTTGGTGTAGCCGGCCTCGTCGATGGACAGGCCCTGCTCTTCCGCGATCACGCGGGTGAGATCGGTGGGAAAGCCGTAGGTGTCGTACAGCAGGAAAACATCCGCCCCACTGATGACGGCGCCCGGGACGGGCGCTGGGCCCGATGAAGCATCAGGCTTTCCATGTTTCGCCTTGGTTTCGGCGGCGATCTTGGCGAAGCGGTCCAGACCCTGGTCTAGAGTGCGCATGAAGCGTTCCTCTTCGGCGCGGATCACCTGCTCGATGTACGCCTGGCGCTGCGCCAGTTCCGGATAAGCGTCGCCCATGGTGTCGGCCAGCACCTGCACCAGCTTGCACAGGAACGGTTCGCGCTGGCCCAGGTTGCGGGCGAAACGGCTGGCGCGGCGCAGGATGCGGCGCAGCACGTATCCGCGGCCTTCGTTTCCCGGCGTCGCGCCGTCGGCGATGGCGAAGGACAGGGCGCGCACGTGATCGGCCATGACCCGGTGGGGCGTGCCTTCCGGACCTTTGGAATAGGGGACCCCGGTGAGTTCGGCGATGCGGGTGATGACGGGCTGGAACACGTCCGTCTCGTAATTGGAGCCTGAGCCCTGGATGACGGAAACGATGCGCTCGAAGCCCATGCCCGTATCCACGTTCTGGTTCTTGAGCGGCTTCAGTTCGCCGTTCTGCAGGCGTTCGCTCTGCATGAAAACGTTGTTCCATAACTCGATGTAACGCGCGTTGGTTCCGTTGACGCCTTCCGCCTCGTCGGCGAAGGTGGCGGCCTGGGTGGCCGGATCGCCCATGTCGAAATGGATTTCCGAACAAGGACCGCAGGGACCCACTTCTCCCATCTCCCAGAAGTTGGATTTCGCGCCGAAGCGCATGATCCGCTCATGGGCAATGTCGGTCTCGGTCTTCCACAGGTTCTCGGCCTCGTCGTCATCCTTGTAGACCGTGACGTACAGGCGTTCTTTGGGCAGCTTCCAGACTTCGGTCAGCAGTTCCCACGACCACTTGATGGCGTCCTTTTTGTAGTAGTCGCCGAAGGACCAATTGCCCAGCATTTCGAAAAACGTGTGGTGATAGGTATCGCGCCCCACTTCGTCCAGATCGTTGTGCTTGCCCGAGACCCGGATGCATTTCTGCGAATTGGCCACTCGCTTGTAGCCTTCCCGGTTGTCGCCCAAAAGGGCCGACTTGAATTGGTTCATGCCCGCGTTGGTGAAGAGGAGGGTGGGATCGTCGTGCGGGACCACCGGGGCGGAGGGCACGAAAACATGGCCTTTGGTGGCGAAAAAGTCGATGAATCCCTGCCGGATTTGTTTGCCGGTGAGGTAGGGGATGCCGAACCCGGCGGGATGTGATTGCGCGTCGGATGCGTTCAATGTCGTAGATGTGCTCATGCTATGGCGAACTCTTTATTCACTATAATCCCAAATTGACGAAGGCCGGAGTAGGAAACCCGCGGCATTCGTGGAACACGGATCGATTTCCGGGCACCCTGATTAGGGTGAATTTAGTTAAAAAACGCTTCCCCGCGCTTCACCGGCACGAGGCCATTCCTGCGGTCTTGATTCCCGGTAATCGCAGGGTTTACCGATCCTTGTATGGTTGAAGCTTTTGGCCATCCCTTATAATCCTTTGACAGCGGCTTGGGTTCGAACGTCCGGCTTGACCGGCGGTTCGGGATGTCCGCGCTCGGGAACAATGAAAAAATCGAACCGTACCGACGGGGGGATGAGCCTACTGGAAATCCTGGTCGCAATGGTGATAACCAGCGCGGTGTGCGCCATCGCATTCACATTCTACCGGAACTTCAAGGGGCATCGCGAACGGCAAAAGCAAGTCACGTCCATCCAGGAAGGCTTGCGCAATGCCGTGGATTGCATCAACCGCTACTTGGTCGCAGGCGGCGTCTCCGGCGATTCGCTGTTCTTCGATCCTCACCGCAAGCTCGCCATGCCCATCATCAATGGCGGACATCGCGTGTTCGACATAGCAGCCGACAGTTCTTCGATTTCCGTTTATGGCAACTATTCCGGCGGCGCGGGCAACATTTCCTCCCCGGTCATCGACAAGGCGCAACGCTGGCTCAAAACGGATAAATCGAACCTGTTCCGGGTCGGCGGCTACGCCTACATCTACGCCGGCAGCGTTCAGGAAGTGGCCCGCATCTCCACCATCAACGATTCCACGCTAACCGTGGAAAACGATCTCTTCGCGCCCTATCCCAAGGGCACCCTGATTTTCCCCTTGGAGCGCGTCCGCATCTACCGCGACGCCCACCAGGCCTTGCAAGTGGCGCACGAGTCGGCCGGTGGCGCGCCGATTTTCGTCCGCAATTTCATCCCCACCCGGCTCCCGGGCGATTCCCTGGAGTTCAAGGTGAAATCCGTCGATCGCCTGGCGGGTCAGATCGCTTATTCCCTGACCATGGCGGCCAAGACCCGGCGTTCGAATATCACACTCGCGCGGAAATCGGATCAAACGGTTTTTGTGAGGGGATTCTAGTCGCTGTTGGCGGTGGGTAGACCCGTCGTCGATGATCGCAACACCCCGTATGGTGGGGGATATAATGGAGGACTCTATTGAAAGAGCATAAATCACGCCCTGGATCCGTAAAGCGGTCCGCCGCCACCCCTTGGGCCTATCCTCCGGGCATAGCCGAGTCGGGAGTGGGCCTTCTTGAGACCCTGACCGGCCTCGTCGTATTCCTGATCCTGGCAATGGCCGGAACCCAGGCCTTTTGCGGCGTGGCGGGCACCCGTAACGGGACCGGAGAGGTTCACGATTTCGGTACCGGCGCCATTCCGGCCTCAACGGATGGCGGCTTCTCCATGGGAGGCACCACCACGTCCACCGGAACCTTCCGCAACGCGTCCGATCCTCGCTTTTAGGGTCTGCCGGCTCTTTGGTCCTCCTCGCCTGTCCGGGCATCGCCGAAGATTGGGTAAGGCTTTTTCTTGGCTAATTTCCTTTTCGGGGAACCAGGTTTTCCGGATGATCCCAGGTTTCGGCATCGCCGTTGCCGCTTCCGTCCCCATAAAGGTGTTGGGCGATGGCGTTGCCTGGGAAGCGTCGGTCGCGGCGGGTGTGCCATAGGTCGTCGGTGGGGGTGTGGTCGGGCTTAAGGGGCCAGGGGCGAAGAGTCCCTGGCGGCAGGATGGCGGCGATTTTTGCGGTATCCATGCTGACATCCCCGGCGCGGGGTGGCATGGGGCCCGCGGCTTCGCGCAGACAGCCCATCAGGAGTTCCGGGGGATAGTTGCCCAAGGCGTTGATGGCCTGGGCGACGCGGTACAAACTCAGGGCTTTTGGGCCGCCCACATGCCAGATTCCCCCTTCGCGGTTCCCGAGGAAATGCACAATCACTTTGGCCAGATCCTGCACGTATAGGTTGCTGCGCACCTCGTCGAAGTACAAAGTGGCGGGCTTTCCCTTGCGGAAACGGGATTCGATCCAGTCGACCGCGCCGGCATGGCCATTAAGGGATGGCCCCATGGGCAGGGCGATGCGGAGGATGGCGGCCTCGGAATATCCTTCCGTGATAAGGCTCTCGGCTTCCGCCATCATTTTTCCATAAACCGTGACAGGCGATACGGAATCGGTTTCCCGGTAGCCTCCGTTCCGGACCATTCCGTCGCGGACGTAGGGTTTTCCGTCGAACACCAGATCGGTGGACAGCCTGATGAGGCGGGCCCCGGTATCCCTGGCAAGTTCCATGGCGCGCCGGCCGATGTCGACATTCAGTCGCCGGGCCAGCGCGGGGTCGAATTCGCAGGATTTGAGGGCGCACCAGCCGGAAGCATCAACGACCGTTCTGATGTTATGGATCCGGAAAAGGGCTTCGAGCTCGCGGGAATTTTCCGGATCCGCGGCCACGATTCCCGGGCCGAATCGGTGACCGGCGGCGGTCAGTTCCGGCGCGTTGGGCGGCGCGGCGCCAAAGACCTTATGGGGATAAAGCGCCCTTAAATTGAAGAAAATGTTGAATCCGGGAACGCCAGGCAGCCCCAGGACCAAAATGGGGGTCTCGGCAGTATATTCATTTACACGGGGGCGTAGGGTGACGCTTGTGACCATCGGGATAGAACGTACTAGCTGGGTTGCGGACGGTCCAAGGAATTCCCAAATTGCTGAAAAAATTCAAGTTGAACCGTGACTTGAGGGAATTGGATAATCGCCTTGACGAAGAGTTCCATCCATTCCAGGTTCCACCCCAAAGAAGGGAGTATCGGATTGCCGACGCAGGATGCGTGTGCGGATTCGGTCCAAAGGTCAGCCTTTCCTTCATTTGGGCGTTTTCCGGCCCTACGGGAGAAGCGAGTTGATGGGTATTATTCCTCCCGGATTGCATTGGAGCCATTTCTGACCGCCACGCTTCGCGACATCATCCTTCAAGTGAAGGAAAACGCGGATATAGTCCAAGTCATCGGACAATACGTCCCCCTGAAAAAGGCCGGGGCGCGCTACCTGGGACTATGCCCTTTCCATCATGACCGCAGCCCCAGCATGAACGTGACCCCGCAAATGGGGATCTACAAGTGCTTCGCCTGCGGCGCAGGCGGCGACGTTCTGAAGTTCGTCCAGGAATACGAGAAACTCGATTTCATCGACGCCTTGAAAATCGTGGCCCAGAAGGCCGGCGTCGCCATTCCGGAGCATATCGGTTTCGCCAAGGACGAGGAGGACAAGGGCAAGGCCAGCCAGGCCCTGGCCGCCAATCAGCTCGCCTGCCAACTCTATCAGGAAGAACTCGCCGCCAATCCCGACATCCTCGCTTACGTGGCCAAGCGCGGCATCAACGACGAGACCCGCAAGCATTTCCAGCTCGGCCTCGCTCCCCAGACCCCGGAAAAGCTCCTCAAGAAGGCCGCGGCCAAGGGATTGCCCAACCAGGCTTTCATCGACGCAGGCATCATGGGCGAAGCCGCAGGCGGCCGTCTGTATGATCGCTTCTCCGGTCGACTGATATTCCCCATCTGGAACATGAGTGGCCACGTGATCGGATTCGGCGGACGGATCCTGACGCCCGAAGGCGCGCCTAAAGACGTCCACGCCCCCAAATACGTGAACTCGCCGGAATCCCCCTTTTACCATAAGAGTAAGGTCCTATACGGTTTGAACTTCGCCCGCAACGGCATGGACAAGATCGGCGAGGCCGTGATCGTTGAAGGCTACATGGATCTCTTGGCTCTATGGCAGGCGGGAATCCGCAACGCCGTAGCGGTTTCCGGAACAGCTTTGACCAAAGATCATGTTCAGATTCTTTCCCGCTTCGCCAAGAAGATCTTTATGTTTCTTGATGGCGACGAACCCGGCCGCAAAGCCGTGCGCCGCAGCCTGGAGCCATTATTGGCCCAGGGCCTGGAGGTCAAGGTGCCCGTGCTTCCGTCGACTGAGGATCCCGACAGCTTCACCCGCAAGCATGGCGGGGATATGGTTAAGGAGCTTTTCGGCAAGAGCGAGGATATCGTGGGATTCCTGCTGCGCTCTACGGCCAAGCCGATCCCCGAAATGAGCCCTGAGGAGAAGGAGAACCTGCTCACGGATTGCCTGGCGCTTCTGCAGCTCATGCCCTCGCCCAACGTCCGCGATCAATATCTCGAGGAACTGCGCAAGCGGCTGTCGCTGAAATCCATCCGGGCGCAGGTGGCGAAACCACCCTACCAGCCTCCCGGTTCCGCTTCCGCGCCCCTTTCCAAGGCCGCCGACGCGGGAGTGGAAAAAGGCGATATGGTCGCCGTCTTCTCAGGATCGCTTCCCGGGGGGCGCCCGCAGTATGAAGCTTTGGCGGAATGGCAGTTGCTGCAATTATTGATATCATGGCCTGAGTTTGCGATTGCCGCTCTCGACGAGGTGAAATTGGAATGGCTGCAGGTGGACATGGTCAGGGACATCGCCGATCATCTGCTGGCATTCGTCGAGGAAACGGGTTCGTTCGACCTCAAAAGCCTGCTTGAGCGCCTTTCAAAAGAGCAGCAAGACTCGGTCGGCGCGATTCGGATTTTGGAGAGAATGGATCCGTCGCAAGAACGCAGACATTACCCTCGGCTGTTACTCCACCTGGAAGTCCGATTTCTCCAAAAAAGATTGCTCCAGGAAAAAAATCTTGGAAACCTGGTAAAACATTTCGAACTGCAAAAAAGACTGATAGAGCTTCAAACGAAAATAAAAGGCGGGCCACTATGAACGAACAAGACGGTCAGATCCTTAGAAGGCTCCAGAAGCAGGCCAAGCTGCAAGGGTTCATCGCCGAGAACCAGATCAAGGCGCTTTCCCGCTCCGACGACGAATACGCGCAACTGCGCCAGTTCTTCGTGGACCAGCAGGTGCAGGTCTCGGAGTTCGTGGTCAAGGCCCGCAAGCCCACCAAACCCGACAGCCTCAAGAAGTTGGCCCGCTACAACGACCCCACCTGGGTCTACCTCAATTCCGTGGGCAAGGTTCCCCTGCTTTCCCGGGAAGAGGAAATCAACATCGCCAAACGCATCGAAGAGGTGCAGAAGCGCATCGGCGCCATCATCTTCCGCTCCAAGAGCATGGTCGCCATGGTGCTTGATCTCGGCCGCCAGGTGGTGGAAGAGGATCTGCGCATCGAGGAGATCCTCCAGATCGACAACGATGCCTGGACCGATCCCAAGGTATATGACTCGGAGAAGGAAAAGGCCATCGCGGCCATCATGCGCATGCGCAAGAACTTCCTGAAGCTGGAGGAAATCGGCGAAAAGTACCAGGAAGTCCGCACCGAAGGCGGCGACCAGCAAGCGCTCGCTTCCGAGCACGAGAACCTGGAGATGCGCCTGGTCAACGATTGCGTGGCCTTCAAGCTCAACCACAAGCAGATCGACCGCCTGGTCGGCAAGTACAAGGAAGAACAAGGCACGGGCGAACAGGAGCTCGAGCGCTTGCGCAGGATCAAGCAATGGGAAGTGGTGCGCGACCGCGCCAAGGAGGAGATCGTCGAGGCCAACGTGCGCCTGGTGGTCTCCATCGCCAAGCGTTACACGTCCAAGGGCCTGGAGCTCATCGATTTGATCCAGGAAGGCAACAGCGGACTCATCCGTGCGGTGGAGAACTTCGATTACACCAAGGGATACAAGTTCTCCACCTATGCCACCTGGTGGATCAAACAATCCATCACCCGCGCCATCGCCGACAAGGCGAAAACGGTGCGCGTGCCGGCCAACATGCTGGATATAGTCCGCAAGGTGATGCGCGTGTGCCGCGAACTGCAGCAGACCACCGGTAAAGATCCCAATCCCGAGGAGGTCGCCACCAAGGTAGGCTGCTCCATCAAAAAGGTGCAGTTGGCCATGGATGTTTCCCAGGATCCCATCTCCCTGGACGATTACGTCTCCGGCGATCAGAACAACACGTTCTCGGAGTTCATCGAGGACAAGAGCGCCGAGAAGCCGTCGCAGAGCGTCAACATGCGCATGCTGCGGAAGCAGATCGACGGCGTGCTCTCCTCCCTGGACGCCAAGGAGCAGGCCATCGTGCGCATGCGCTTCGGCCTGGACGACGGGCTGGTGAAAACCCTCAAGGAGATCGGCGACAAATACCGCATCTCGCGCGAGCGCGTGCGCCAGATCGAATCCAAGGCCCTGGCCAAGCTACAGCACCCCAGCCGCATCAAGCAGTTGGAAGGTTGGAGCACCGATATCGAAGACATCTGCCTGGGTTAGTCCCGGCCGGCCCGCATATCGGGCCCTAATATGAGGAACAGCCCTGCGGATAGCTACGCAGGGCTTTTTCTTTGCCCGTTGCCTACACCCTTTAAAATCGTCAAGGGAAAGGAAAATCGCTTCCTTCCGGAGCCTGGAATTTGCGGAGTTGTAGAAGTGGATTTGCCTCCGTCCTGACATATTATTTTCCCAGTCCCGCAAACCCATAATTCCGGTACTTCGCAATGGCCGCGCGTCAAGGGAAGCCGGTATAATCAGGATTGCATGCGACTCCATCTCCGACCCGATTTCCTATTGCGCAAGTCCCTGCACCTGGCTTGGACGACCTGGAACGTGCACCGCGACAACCGCGCCGCGGCGGACGCCTTTCGCGATCCCATCCGCTTGGACGGGAATGTCCGTTGGCGCCCGCCGGCCGCCCGCCAAGCGCGTTTGATCCACTGGTCCGCTTGGACGGTGGTTTTCCTGATCGGGTCATTGGCTTTCCACCTGGCCCGCCCGTATCTGGCCGGAGATAAGGCGGACAGTCCCGGACCGGATCAGGAGCCGGCTTCGTTCCGACCCGAAGGTTCCGCCCTGGCATCGCTCTCTTCGACAGGTTCCATCGCCAAGGCCGCGGAAATCCCGGCGCCTGCGGTCTTCCCGGAAATAGGCTATTGCCTCATCGCATGCAAACGCGATCGTACCCTATACGTTTACAAGCGCGACGGCCGGCGTTGGGATCGCACCGCCGCCTTTCCCATGGCCATCGGCCGCAACTCCGGCGACAAGGGCGACGCGGGGGATTTGCGTACGCCCGAAGGCCGCTTCTGGATCATCGGGATGCTGAGCGGCGAAAACAAGGGTAAGCAGTACGGACCGCTGGTTTTCGAGCTGAATTATCCGCGCCCTGGCGACGTAGCGGAAGGTAAAACTGGCAAGGGCATCTGGATCCACGGCGTGGAAGCGGGCAAGCTCCCCACCTGGACCCACGGTTGCATATCCCTGGCCAATGAGGACGTGGTGGCTTTGTCGGCCTATGCAGATGCCGGGACCCCGGTCGTCATCCTTCCCGACTCCCAAACCCCGGATCCTTCGGTCCAAGCGGACGTGGCTGGGATGGAGCGGGAATACCCTTCGGTCATGGCCGCGCATAGGTTCCGTTCCGGAAGCGATTCGACGGCGCGTGCGAAATTGCTCAAGCTGGCCCGCGACTTCGCCGCCAAGGAGGCCAAGGCGTTTCCCGAGCTGGGCTTGCAAGCGCTTTCAGCGGATGCCAAACAGGCCATCCTGGCGCGCCTGGAGAAATGGCGTTCGGACTGGATGAGCCGCTCCATCGACGCCTACTCCGCGAATTACGACCCGGACTTCAAGGACCGACTGGGCCGCGACCGGCAGGCCTTCCTGGACCGGAAACGCAAAATCTTCGAATCCAGGTCCCGAATCGAAATGGAAATAAGGGAACCCCGCATCGAGTCCGAAGGCTATGCGAGGGCCAAGATCACATTCCGCCAGGATTACCTGGCCGAAGGACCGCAAGGACCCCAGCGCAGCTCGGAAATCAAGAGTTTGCGGTTGGAAGAAGGTCCCGACGGATGGCTCATTATTACGGAGTGAACATGAGGAAGAACTCGGACAAACATGACGCGCATTCGTCTCATTCGGCTCAGGGCGACGCAAACCCGGATGGAACCTGGAGCCACGTGGCTCCGGCCGAACCCTCCGAGCTGGCTTCCGCCGCGGCTTCCGAACAGGAGACCATGGGACTGATGGCGGAGCAAATCCGCATGCGCTCGGAACTGGACGCGCTCATGCGCGAGAACGAAACCCTGAAGCGGGGGCATGAAACGCTGTTGCGCATGCTTTCCGAGAACGCGGCCTTGCGCGCCGACCAGGATTTGAAGGCCGCGGTGCGGGCGGTCATTACCGAGCTGCGCGACGAGAACGGCGTGACCACCGCGACCGTGGTCGGGCCCATTCCCGATCTGGAAACCCTGGGACGCCTGGAGAAGCGCTTTCAGGCGGCTGGCGAAGGGGCGCGCGATCTCGAGGCCAAGATTGCCGAAATGGCGGGACAGGCCCGGACCCTTGCGAAGCAGGTGGACGAGACCACCGGCAAGCAGAAGGAGATCGCGGAACTGAAGGCGAAGATGGACGAAGTGGGGGCCCAACGCGCCTGGATAGATTCCAAGCTGCAATCCCTCGGGAAGCAGCGCATGGTGGTGGAGCGCGCCAACATCGAGAACGGCCGTTTAACCACCTTGTTCTGGGAAATGGAAGAGAAGGTCCGCGAGATGGGCCAGCAGAACAAGCTCATCCTCAAGACCACGAACAACCTGGAAGCCCTGGAAGCCAGGCTGCGGGACAGCAAACTGGGACTGGAGCGGGTGGAGCGATACGAGACCTTGCTCAAGCAGAGCCGGGGTAACCTGGACGAGATGAACAAGCTGGGTGAAGACGTACAGGCGCGTCTCGCCGAATTCCAGAAGAGCCGGCAGACCATCGACGAAGCCTCCAACCGCGCCAAGGAAGCTGCCAGCATCGTCAAGGGAATGGACGCGACCATGAACACCATCCTGAAGAACAACGGCCAGCTGGAGAACGCCAAGAAAGTCATCGACGGGTTCCAGGAAGCGCTCAACGGCATCGATAAGAAGGTGGAACGCATCCACAAGCAGTGGAACGCGGTGGAGAAGCTGGAAGGCAAGATCGCCAAGTTGGAGGATTGGGTCAAGGGCTTCCAGCAGGAACTGGCGGTGGCGTCCCATCTGGGCGATGAGTTGAAGAAGGTGGAACGAAAGGTCGAGGAGATCCGCCAGAGTGAAGGCGATCTGTTCCGGACCATGGAGACCCTGGAGGCCCGCCGCGAAGAGATGGCTTCCCTGGGCGGATTGACCGAGGACGCCCGCAAGCGCGCCGAGACCGTGATCGGCAATTTGGAGTTCCTCAAGAACCGCCAGGATGAGATTTCCGAAGTGAGCGGCAGCGTGGACGGGCTGAATGCCTTCCTGGATCGCACCCATGCCCGCATCCGCGAGGTGGAAGTGAAGTTGGAAGGCCTTCCCGCCATGGAAGGAAAGCTGGTAAAGGCGGAGTCCCTGATCCGCGAAACCGACGAAGTGCTATTCCGCTTTACCGGGGAGAAGGAGAAGTTCAGGGGGCTGCAGGACGAGATCGGCGCGGGCCTTTCCGCCATCTCCGGCCACAACGCCACTATCAAGAAGGCCGAGGAACGCCTCAAGACCGTGGACGGATTCCTGCTGGCCATGGAGGAGAATATGGCTTCCTTGGAAAAGCGCCAGTCGGCGATGACGGCTCTGGACGTCAAAATGGGAGAGGTGTTCAAGGCCGTCGAGGACGTGGAGGGCCGCATGGCCGTCCTGCGCAGCGAAAAGAGCGTCATCCAGGACGCGCGCCGCTCGGTCGAGTCCCTTCACGTGATGATGAAGAACGTCCAGGAACGCGTCGTCGAACTTAAGGCCGAAGAGGGAATGGTGGCCAAGACGCGGGACTCCGTGGAAGGCATCATGACCGTCATGGCCGAGGTGGAAGGCAAGTTCCAGTCGCTGGCGCAGGAACGCGTCCGCATCCAGGAAGCCCAGGTGCAGATCCAGAGCCTGCGTCTGATGGTCGAGGATCTGAAGGTCGGCATCCGCAACGCCACCGAGGAAGAGCAGAAGATCACGAACGCCGTGGCCAAGGCCGCGGAACTGGAATTCCTGATCGGCGAAGCGGATTCCGCCATCGCCAATCTTCGTCGTCTGAAGCCCAAGGCATAACCCGTAGCGGCTGAAACCTCCGCGGTTTATCACCCCGTACATCCGAGGTAAAGTGCGCCACGAAGAGCTAAGGTGAATTTCAGAAATGTAGTTCAAGGAGGCTCGAACTGTGCAAGAGATGAGGGTAGGTCCCTCGGACTCGGGCTTCAGGGCTAGGGTTCAAACCACCAGCTGCTGCTTGGGCCCAATGGCCTAGGTAGTGAGCGAGTCTGGAAAAGGCGGATTCATCCGTCAGGTATTTACTGGAGATACGAACGAACTTGAATCGCTGTCGAGGGTCGACAGGGTCGAAGGCAAATGCAACGCCGCCAAGAGCACCCGAATGATGGACAGCGGCTCAGGACTGGCTTACCGGCCTTTCCTTGGGCCTCATCCCGTCCTGGAAAATGACGCGTGGCGCGCTGGAATTCAGATTCGAGAACCGGCCAGCAGATCGGTTCAAAACCTATGCCGTGGACGGAATCGCGTTCAGCCATCTCCTGCTCACCCCGTTTTCGATTGCGCAGCTGACGGCCCATGAGACCGGTTTTCGCAAGATGGGCGATGCCGCTTATGCCAAGGCTCTTTCTGCATTCGTCCGCAAGGAATTCGGTCGCTGAAAAGGAAGGGAAAGCGGGAAGCGGAATAATGATTGCTTCGAGGACTTACGCCTGCCCTCCCGGTATTTTCCCCGTTGAATGCGGAAGCAGAGCGAATTGCGGTGTTTTGGCTAACGCCATACCCTGATCCCCATTATATTTCCGACAACCTAATGGATTCAGGGAGGTCCTATGTTTCGCCAGTGCATCATTGCGGCGGCTTTCATCATTTCGCTGGCGGCGTCCGCTTTCGCGCAGAATTCATTCCTCTTGAAATTGCAAGTCGATGGAAAGCAACGGGCCGCGCTCGTGCGCGTACCCACCGTGGTGGCGGAGAATTCACCGGTAGTCTTCTACAGCCATGGCGGCACGGATAGCGGCGGATGGTTCCAGAAAATGGGCGGAACCGATGCGACCGCGGACCGGGAAAAATACATCTGCATTTATGCCTGCGCAGAGGCCAACTGCCGCAGCGGAGTCTGGCCGGATATGTATGGCACCTCGGATTTCCCCTATTACTTCGCTTTGCTCGATTCGGTGGACAACCGGTACCAGGTCGATCGGAACCGCGTCTACTTTGCGGGATTCTCCCAGGGGGCTTTCCACAGCTTTACGGCGGCCTGCAATTACTCCGACATATTCGCGGCGGTCGCCCCCGTATCAGGGTACCTCAGCCCTAACGTGAACTGTAATATCAAGCGTCCCGTACCGATTTACCTCACCTGGGGCACAACGGAACCCACGCCCAAGTTCCTGGAGGCCCGCGACCTTTGGGTGAAACTGAACAAGTGCCCCACCACGGGGACGATCACGAAGCCATACCCATCCTCAAGTTCCTCCACCAAACGGGTGCGCGTAGTCTACGCCCCTTGCGAGGGTAACACCCAGGTGGTTTTTGATACCATTATGGGGCATACGCACAGATGGCCGGCCCAGTCCAACGGGAACCAGGCGGACGAAATCTGGAACTTTCTCAAGCAGTATTCCCTCAACAAATCGACGAATGCACGTCCGCGCGCTTCCGCCAAGTCCCGTGGTCCCATCTCGGTCACCTATGTATCGGGTATGATCCGCCTGGGTGGTCTGCGGGAGGAAGCCAAAGTGGAAGTGACCGATACCAAAGGTAAGCGAATCTCGACAGCGACTACGCGGCAACACCAGTTTGCCTTCACGGGCGAATCCAGGGGCGTTTACCTCGTTAAGGTGCGCGGAGCCGGCATCAGGGCAGCGCAAAAAATCATGATTCCCTGATCAGCACCTCCCTCAACCCTTACCTGCTTGTTAAGGCACTTTCCTTTATGCCGCCACTGCAACCGATTTGCACCTGTCCCGGGATCAAGGGGCAAAGGTTAGGATTTCACATCGCGCAGTCACCCCGAATAGAGCGCGTAAGCGGATCAGAAGTTTTCCACTTCCATCACCATGCGCCACCTGGACTTTCGGCTGAAGCGCAGTGGCCCGCGACTCCAAACCTGATCGGCGAAAATCGGGTCTTCAGGCCCAAAGGGCGCCATGGAATGATTTCCATTTCTGGGATCCGGAAGGCAAAGAGCCTCCTTCAAGGTTTTCTCTTCAACCTGTGCTTGGTCTCGGATTCCAGCGTGAGTATCAGGGTATTGCCCCGGAGTTTGTATCCATAGATGGCGTGGTTGCCGTCCTTCTTCACCATGAAGGTGTCGACGCCGATCTCGACTGGAATGGTATCTGCCGGAGAGAGGTGACTCACGAAGCCGCCGCCCGGAGTGATTTCGAATTCATAGGCATCCCGGTCCAGGCGGCCCTTCGCGCCTTCGTTGGCAAGGATCGATTTCCACTTCCCATGCAGGGTGGGGCCGGTTCCATTTAGGACCTCGGCTTGGGTCAAGAACAGGGAGTCGCCGTCCCTTTTCCAGTGCATGAACTGATTGAGGGACACGCCGCTGTCCGGTCGCACGTTCGGGCTCACCATCACGAAGACGTTCTCCACGTCGCCGCGATGATAAAAGGACACGGTTTCGACCGGAGAATTGTCTTCGTCCTTTTCCCAGCGGCCGGTCGAGGGGTTCAAATCATAGTCCGTAGTTGTGACCGTCAATTCATTGCCGGGCCCGAATATGAACTCGAAGTACGTGTTCTTGTCATACCCTACCTGGGCCTCGCTTTCCATATTGGCCCAGCGCCCGGCCAGCGAATCGGCGGCTCTGTTTTCTTTTTCCCCGGTCATACATCCCTGAAGAGGGATGATAAGCAGCAAGGCCAGGGCGGCTTTCTTTTTCCAATGGGTACTTCTCATTTCCATGGTCCTAACCTCCAGCATGAATTTAGGCGTTTCGGCCTTGGAAAGGCAAGACCGGCACTGGAGGTTCCTCGTTCCGGCCTGCGTCCTTATGTTCAACACCGACCTGTTTAACGCGGACCTCTAAGGTGCATCTTCCACAGGATTTCGGCATTTTATACTCATTTATACCTAATGGCCCGATGGCGGCAGGAACACCGGTTCAGGAGTGGATTATGGCCGATTTTCGGCCAGGAAATGGATATGCCCCGAGCCCATTATAGACCCGCAGGTATCCTGAAAAAGAGACGAGCATTGTTGCCGGAAACCACGAGAGCTCCTGAGAAGGTGGAGGCTGGAGGGGATAAGGTCAATTCGTTCTCTCTTCCGAGGGAAACCAAGACCGATTTCACAGACCTTCCGTCGTAGCCGATCCATTCGAGCCATGCTTCGGGACCGATAACTCCTTCCCCTAATCCCCGTAAGACCCAGGTATTTCCCAATCTGGAAAGGGAAACCCGCGGGTGAAGCCGGCTTAAGGAAATCGGCGATCCGCATCCGATCTGTCGTCCTTCCCAGCCGAGATCGAAGGTTGTTGCCCAAGAGGCAACCGTGCCGGGCAAAGCGCATAGCTGATTGTGCGCGAGGTTCAGATAATCTGTGGTTTGCCTGCAAATACCCCGTATACACGGTCCGGAGAGTCTCACTTTGAGAATACCGGTGATTTCCAATGGAAGGTCGGCCAAGAGGTTCGAATCAAGCATCAAGGAGCGTAAGGAGATCAATTTACCAATGACCGTTGGAAGGGTAACCAACCCGTTCCTGCCCAGATCCAGGGCCGTCAATTCTGTGAGGCGGCCTATCTGTCCGGGAATTGATTTCAGTCCTAGACCCCGCAGGTTAAGGGCGCTGATGCGTTTGGATAAAGGGTCCATGACCGCTACATTCTTGACCTCTTTGCCATTGATTCCGTTTTCCTTAAGGATGCCCGCCACCACCTGGGAATCAGTGACGCAGGTTTGGGTTTTGCCCCATCCCGGGTCGAGGGAGTCGAGCCAATGAGCCATGCTCTCTGATAGGTTGCATAACTGATTGTTTTCGACTTTCACCGAGATTAAAGGGACTTGGGTAAGGGAGGCAGGCAAATCCCATAACTGGTTATCCCGTAGGTCCAAAGAGTCCAAAGCCGAGGGAAATGTAGGATTGGGGGGAAGGGTCATGATTCCCAACCCGTTGAAGCTCAGGGCCACAATCCGACCGGAATCATCGTATCGCGCGAACTCATTTATGGGACGCCCGTCCAATCCCATGTCCCGAAGCAGGGCGGTGATTTGAAGGCTGTCGATTCTGATGGGGCAATTTTGGCCTCGGCGCCAATCCGGACTAATAGCGTCCAGCCAACTCCCGAGACTGGGATCCAAAGCGCAGAGCTTATTGAACACGAAACTTGTAGCCTTCAGGGAAGGCATGTCCATAAGACATCCCGGTAAAGCGGATAAACTATTGTTCGGCATCCAAAGGAAGGAAAGCCGGGGAAGGGAACAGATATCCGATGGAAGGCTGGTGACGGCGCCATATTGCGATAAAAGGGTATCCAGTGCTTTCAGCTTCCACATCGAAGGGGGAAGAACGGCGACGTCATGGCAATCCAACCGAAGGGTCTGCAAGGAGTCGAGGCTGCCGAACTTATCCGGCATAATCCGGAACCGGTTTGCGGGGTACGTGCAGCCGTTGAAATGGAATCGGACGACCCGGCCCCCTGAAAAACCGGCCACGGAATCCACCGGAATATCGTGCATCCCATTGGTATCGAGGATGCTTCGAACAATCAGGGAATCGGCATTTTCTTTGGCGAAAGCGGCGGCGGCAAGGAAAAATACCCATAGTGCTATGCGGATCATCCAAACCACCTCTTCCAGATTAGATAATGGTATCAAAAAGAGTATCAAAAACCACGCCTAATCGAAATTCGCCCTGACGGGGGTGGGAGCACATCGTAAACACCGAGGTGTCGACTTTTGCGGTGTGGGAGAGAGTGGTATGGTGGGGTGGCTTAAAAAACCACCAATAAAAAAGCCCCCCGAAGTTACTGGTTTCTTTCGAAACAGAACTCCGAGGGGCTGGAGCATAGGTAATTCGAACGCAATTTTCACAGCCGGGACCCCTCACCCAGCCTGAATCACCCGCCTCTCATCTCCCGTTTCCCCGTCTCAATTGCCCTTTGTTCCCCACAAATCCCTAGCTTCCGCTCTCTGATATCCTCGTATTTCCAACTCCGGGCATGCCTTTCCCTTTCCCCCGCAGGGTCTCCCCATTTCAATCCACCCAATCGGCCTCCCCCACCTCCCCGCGCCAATCCAAACGCTCTTCCTCGGGAGGGTGCTCGGTCGCAACATCTTTCGGCGGACCTGTCGACAGGGTCGAAGGCAAATGCAACGCCGCCAAGAGCACCCGAATGATGGCCTCCGTTTTCACCAAGGCCACCAATCGAAGCCTTCCCCCGCAGTCCGGGCACACCCCTTCGCTGCCGAAGGTTCGCCTGAGTAATTC
>JBDSIO010000443.1:0-5176 GCA_039917895.1 Fibrobacteria bacterium
ACCCAGGCGCGCAGCCCGCGCAGGAATTGATCCTTTTCCGGCAGGCTGAGCAGCTCTTCGACCACCTTGCGGTCCATCAAGGAGAAGTCGCCGGCGTCGGTGGGCACTTCGATATAGGACATGCGGCGGAACAGGCGGTAGAAACCTTTGTAGGCGAGGTTGAGCAGGAAAGGGGCTTCGCGCTTGATGCGCTTTCCGTAGACGACGTCGTAGCCATCCTTCCACTTGGGATAGAGTTCCGCGATGACTTCGGGCGGGTCCTGGAGGTCTCCGTCCAACAGCACTACGGCCTTGCCCGAGGCCACGCCCATGCCGCTGACGAAGGCGGACTGGGATCCGAAGTTGCGGGAATGTTCGACCACGAGCACGTTGGCGTCGCGCACGGAAAGGTCCTTGAGCACCTGTCGGCTGTGATCGGGCGAGCAATCGTTGACGAAGACGATCTCGTAGGTGACGCCCAGGCCGTTGAAGACGGCGGTGAGGCGCGCATGCATTTCCGGGATGGCTTGCGCGTCCTTGTAGCTGGCGACGATGGCGGTGATTTCCGTGGACTTGCCTTCGCCCTGGCTCAGATAGCCGGATTTGATGCCCGCGTAATCGCAACCGGCCTGCCAGGCCAGGGTGCCTTTGAGACCCGCTTCCAATCCAATCTTCGCCTTCCAGCCCAGCAAACGCTCCGCCTTGGCGGGGTTTCCGTGCCAGTCCTCCACGTCCCAACGCCGGTTGGGCATGGATCCGAATACGGGTTCGGCGGCGATGCCGAAGGCCGCGCGCGCGAGCCCGGCCAGATCCCGCATGGAGGTTTTTTTGCCGGTGGCAATGTTGAAGGATTCACCCCGCAGGCCGGGAGTGATGTGGCGGGCCGCGGCGATAAACGCGCAGGTTACGTCGTTGACGTGGATGAAGTCGCGGGAAATGCCCGGGGCCACCAGGGGAGGCAAGCCTCCGTCGCGGATCTTTTCGATCAGGACCGGGATCAGGCGATCGGGCTCTTCGTAGGGGCCGTATACGGAATAGAGCCGAAGGTTGACGACGGGCAGCTGCTGCACGCGGCCGTAATACTTGAGCAGGTTGGCGTTCCCCAGCTTGGAGACGGCGTAATGGCTGTTGGGCACGGGCTCATCGGCTTCGGCCGGGCCGGCCGCGTTGAGGCCGTATTCGGAGGAGGAACCGGCATGCACGTAGGCGTCGAAACCGCGCGCCTTAATCGCCTCGAGCAAATGAATCGTCGACAGGAAATTGGTGCGGTAGATGAGTTCGGAATCCTGCTGATGGGAATACGCGCCGTAGGCGGCAAGGTTGAAGAGGGTGCGGGGTCGGCAGATATCCACCAGGTGGCGGACGGATTGTTCGTAGTTGAGATCGCAGATCAGCAGTTGCGAGGGGGGGATGGCGGCCTGGCCGAGGCGCCAGCCGGCGTTGAGGCGATGCACTACGGCGAATACATCGGACCGCAGGGCGCGCAAGGACTGGAAAAGGTTGAAGCCGACGAAACCGCCCGCGCCCAGAATCAGGATGGGACCGGGGAGGTTCCGGGCCTGGACCTGGTGATCCGGGTCCATTTCGAAGCTTCCAACCATGCCTTCCGACCCCATGCGCGGTCATCCTTCCCTGCGAATCTGGTGCGATTGTACCATTCACGACGGAGGGGACGCATTTTCCGGCGCATTTCCGGTACCGGCCCATCCCTACGACTTGCGAGGATTGGGAAAAGTCTAGCCCCCGTTGCGGGGGGGGAAGTAGAATCAGATCACCCTCAAACGGAAACAATCGGCATTGCATGACCAATCAACCTTCTGTCCAGGAATCGTTTCCGGAACCTTTTCCGCAGCCATTTCCACAGCCTTCTCCGCAGCCTTCTCCGCAGCCTTCTCCGCAGCCTTTTCCCCAGCCTTTTCCACGGGTAACCCCCAAAGCCATCCGACTCCTTATCCTGGAGCAGGCGAGACGCGCGCATGTCGGCCATATCGGTTCGGCGCTTTCAGTCGCCGATATCATGGCGGTGTTGTTCTCGGGGCTTCTGGAATCGGGAAATCCCGACGGTAATCACCCCGAAGCCCGCGATCGTTTCGTGCTTTCCAAAGGCCATGCGGCGTTGGCGCTCTATTCCGCCCTGTATCTGCAAGGCAAACTGGATCAGGCCGCGTTGGACACCTATTGCAGCAACGGCAGCCGGCTGGGCGTGCATCCCGAAAAGGAATTGCCCGGTGTCGACTTTTCCTCGGGTTCGCTCGGCCAAGGGCTGGGAACCGGAGCGGGCGCGGCGCTGGCGATGAAGCTCAAAGGGTCTTTGGGCCGCGTGCGCGTGCTGATGAGCGATGCCGAACTTAACGAAGGGTCCACCTGGGAAGCCATCATGTTCGCCGCCCACCATAAACTCGATAATCTGGACGTCATCATCGATCTCAATGGACAACAGGCCTTGGGCATGACCCATGACGTCATCGATATGACGCCGTTGGCGCCTCGGTGGGCGGCCTTCGGATGGCACGTGCGCCGCGCTGACGGACATGACGCGCAGGCCTTGCACCGGGAATTGGCCTCCATGGCCGGGACGCGGGGCAAGCCTCAGGTACTGTTGGCCGAAACCCGCAGCGGCAAGGGCGTGGGCTTCATGGAGACGCGCATCAAATGGCATTACTTTCCGATGACCGAGGTCGAATATGCGGCCGCCCGCAGGGAAGTGGAGGCGGCATGAGAAAAGCCCTGTTCGCTTCCCTGACGGAACTGGCGGAACGGGATCCGCGCACGGTCTTCCTGACCGCCGATCTCGGTTATCTCTTCGTCGAGGCCTTCGCCCAACGGTTCCCCGGCCGCTTTTTCAACGTCGGGGTGGCGGAACAGAACATGATCGCCCTAGCCACCGGACTGGCGGAAGGCGGGTTCATCCCTTACGTTTATTCCATCGCCACCTTCGCCGCCTTACGGCCCTACGAGTTCATCCGCAACGGCCCCGTGCTGCAGCGTCTGCCGGTGCGCATCATCGGCGTGGGCGGCGGCTTCGAGTACGATCACGCGGGCCCCACCCATTACGCCCTCGAGGACATCGGCGCCATGCGCATGCTGCCGGGCCTGCAAGTCATCGCCCCCGCCGACTCTGCCCAATGCCGTTCAGCCTTGCTGGCTTCGCACGACTCTCTCGGACCGGTATATTACCGCCTCGGCAAGGACGACGCCTACGCGGTGCCCGGACTCGAAGGCCGCTTCGAATCCGGCCGCGCGCACCGCGTGCGCCAGGGCGGCGACGTTTTGTTCATCGCCATGGGAGCCTCGGTGCGGCAGGCCTTGGAGGCCGCCGGACTGCTCGCGGCCCAGGGATTGGAAAGCACCGTACTGCTGGTCTCCTCCATCAGCCCCGCTCCCGTCGAAGACATCCGCGCAGCCTTGGCGGCCTTCCCTTCGGCGATCACGGTGGAGGCCCATTACACCACGGGCGGACTGGGTTCCCTGGTCTGCGAAGTGGCCGGCGATCACGGTATCGCTTGCCGGATTTCCCGTTGTGGGGTCACCGGCAGCCCCGCGGGCGTGCAGGGCAGCCAGGAGTTCATGAACCACCTGCATGGGTTTTCGCCGGAACGCCTGGCGGAGACGGCGTTGCGCAACCTCTGCGAAATTTCCGTGCCAGTTGCCGTGCCCATTGCCGTGCCCGAGTTGCAGGCCTCGCCCCGCCCGGTTTCCGGCGATTGGTCGGCATCCCCTGAATGGAAAACAAAACCGTCCGCCGCCAAGAAATCCGTTCCACGCGCGCTCCATTCCGGATCGGCATGAGCGAAGTCAGCAACGGGGTCCGGAGCATCCTTCGGGTTCCGGCCGTCTACAACCTGTTCATCGATCTGGTGGGCGCGGGCGAAGCGCGCATCCGCTGGGTGCGCGACTTCCTGAAACCTTTTCCCGGCGCGCGTATCCTGGACATCGGTTGCGGCACCGCCGAGATGCTCGGCCATTTGCCCGCGGACGTGGAATATACCGGCTTCGACATGAGCGAGGCCTACATCGATGCGGCCAGAAGGCGCTTCGGCGCCCGCGGACGATTCACCTGCGCCAAGGTGGAAGCCTTCGGGCCCGGGTCCCATGGTCCGCATGCCGACGGTTTCGACATCGCCTTGGCCTTCGGCGTACTCCATCATCTGGATGATTCCGAGTGCCGGTCGCTCTTCCAAGGAGCGCGCAACGCGCTGAAACCCGGCGGCCGATTGGTGACATTGGATCCCTGTTACCTGGACGGGCAATCCTACCTGGCTAAATTCGTGGTTTCGCATGATCGCGGCCGCAATGTGCGCTTTCCCGAAGCTTACGCCGCTTTGGGCCGGTCGTCCTTCCCCGACATCGCCATCACGATCCAGGAGAAACCCCTGCGTATCCCCACCCAGAACACCGTGCTGGTCTGCAGGGCATAGACCGAATCGGCCTTGCCGGCGAGTGGTAACCCGTTCAGGCGTGTTTGATTCGAAGTCATCGATCGGTAATCCGCTCCGTTCAGTCCGATAGATTCGGTTGGTTTTCCCTATCACGTTTTGCGAACAATACCAGCACCGAATCGGACCACGCCGTCCGGTATCCTGGATCCCGCGCCAGGGTTTCCCGACAACGGATTAAGCGCTCCTCCTCTGCCAAATCCAGCGCGCCGTTGATGCCGGTCAGGCGGGGCAGCAACGCAAGGCGGCCTGCGCGGCAGCCGAATTCCTCGGAATATCCGAGCCAGGCTTCTCCCGCATAGTGGATCCAATAGAAGCGTTTCATTTTCCATAAATGGCCTTCCAGCGTTACACCCAGGGAAAGCGTTTCTCCGTCGGGAATGGCCGCCAGCGCCTGGCGGTAGGATGCCTCGTATTTATGGTGCCGGTAGAGGGGCAATCCCTGGCGGGTGATGAAGTTCATGAGCAGCATGCAAGCCAACAGCGCCACCACGCGGCGGTGCCGGAGCAACGGCGTCTCCGGCTTCGATGCGGGATCGACGGGTTCCAGGAAGGACGTGGCCGCGGCGAAATAAATCCAGAAGGAAGGCTCCAGGATGTAGTGCAGGGTGGGGGAGGAGAAAGCGCCGTTGAGAACCAGATTGATTCCGATGGATGGCAGTGCGAGCAGCAGGTAGGGGCTGCGCAGGATGGCGTAGGAGCCGCCCCACAAGGCCATGTCGAACAGGTATTTCAGGGAGTTGCCGGAGCAGAGCCGCGCC
>JBDSIO010000444.1:0-20191 GCA_039917895.1 Fibrobacteria bacterium
TGCGTCTCGATGCGAAAACGGCCAAGCCCACCTATACCCGGTTCCGCCTTGAGGGCCGGGAGCTCGCGGATTTCGTCTATCTTCGTCGTCTTGGAGACTCCCTGTATTTCACCGCCTCTCCGTCCGAGGCCGAAGCTGTTTTCATCCCGGTATGCCTTACCGCGGGAAGCCTGGCCGGGGTATACGACTCCGACAATCGGCGCGACCAGGGCAAAGCCCTGGCCCAATACAACAGTGAAAGACGGCGCGAGGCCGCGGCGCGGCGCTTCCGCAGCGGCGCATACCTGACCTTGGCCGCGACCGGAATCGGGGCCTTGGTTGGCGTGGCCTATGCGGCTTCCAACGGCGAAAGCGGCGAACGGTTCCAGTCCTCCATCTATCTGGGCGGTTTCATCGGAATGATTGTGGGCCTGCTTTCCGCAATCCAGATGGAACCGCCCGGGGAGTAACCGGCGGTCTTTCTGGAAGCGCACATCCCCATGGAGGGGATTCTCGGTTTGCTTTGACGCAGGAGGTTGCGCCATGCTCGGCCCATTGAAACTGAAGACATCCCCGGCCCGGAAAGCCATCGGGCTTCTGATCGCTATCTTGATGGGGATTCTCTTGAACTGGTACGTCACCGGCCATGTCCAGGTCGACCGCTGCGAGGAGTCCGGCGGAGTATGGAACAAGGCAGCTGGAAAATGCGAAAAATGAATACCTTCTACAAATCCGACTTTGGAGGCGAGTTCGGCAAGACCTTTTGGGGTGCGGATCCTCGTATATTGCACAGGAAATCCCCCCTCACGGAGACCTGATGAACCCCGAGCCCACCCCGAAACTCAACCCCCTCTCCTGGCTCATCTTCAGTTCCCGTTGGATGCAGGTGCCCCTCTATCTGGGTCTTATCATCGCCCAGGGCGTCTACGTCATCCTATTCGTAAAAGAGCTGATCCATTTGATCATGGGCGCCGTAAGCCTGAGCGAGCATCATATCATGCTCGCCGTACTCGGCCTGATCGACGTGGTGATGATTTCCAACCTTTTGGTGATGGTCATCGTGGGCGGGTATGAGACTTTCGTGTCGCGGCTGAACCTGCATGGGCATCCGGACCAACCCGAATGGCTGAGCCATGTGAACGCTTCGGTGCTCAAGGTGAAGCTGGCCATGGCCATCATCGGCATCAGTTCCATCCATCTGCTGAAAACGTTCATCGCCATCGGGGCTTTGGGCGCGCCGGAAGCGGACGAACACACAGGACCCGGATATACCCAGACCGGAGTCATGTGGCAGACCATCATCCATCTGGTGTTCATCATTTCCGCTGTCGGCATATCCTGGACCGACAAGCTGATGTCCCAGGCCGGGAAACCGCAACTCAAACTCGAACATTGAGACGGCCCCATCATGGTCAGGATGCCGGCATCATAGACTCCCGGAACCGTCCATAATGAGACTACGGTCAGTGCGCGACCGGCATTCAAGCCGAGGATGGCGTGGCTGGTGCGTTGGCGCATTGCGCTATCGGGGGGAGGGGGTGCGGATGCGGAAAGCGCGAGCAGGATGGCGAAGGAAAAGGACAAGAAACCTCCAAGGCAGTTGTGAAACGGAACCAGGGAGCCGGGGAATCCCCCATCGCCGGTGTATCCCAAGTTGGAGGGGCGTCTGGACTCGTTAAGCACCAGGAAGATGAAGTCGAATTCGTCCCGGAACGATGTATAGATTTCTTTGACGAGCGCCTTGCGGTTGGGCGGATCGTTGAACCCGTCTTCGTCGATCCAGGCCCTGTATTCCGCCGGCGTCAGTTGTAGGGAAGCGGAATGCTGTCCCGGATGAATGACGATGGGATGGGTTTGCGCCCGGACGCTCGCCGCGCAAAGCATGCAAAGGGAGCAAAGCATGGGGAACGGGGAACAGCGATGTGGGAGAGCCCGGCGATCCGCTTCTGGATGGGGAACATGGGGGATCCTTTGGGTGAAGGCTCCAATATCGATCCGATAAGAGTGCGTATCGGAAAAGAGCGGGCCTTAACCCCCAGGCAACCATGCCCAGACGCCGTTTCCCGCACCGGGCTGCTGGTTGGAAGTTCGTTTCAATCCAGCCCTTTCAGCATGAGCAGATCTTTCTGCCCAATGGCTTCGAACAAATCGGCCTGCGCGCTGCTGCCGGTCACGCCAACGCCCGAGAGCTCATACCGGTAGCTTTCCGAAAGGCCTTCCACCGCGTACCTGGTCGCCGTATAGGTGGCCGAATAGGGGAGCACGATGCGGCCCATGATGCTGGAGATGTTTACGATCAGGGCCCGCCCGGATTTGCGCAGGGCGGGCAGGGCCGCGCGGGTGACGCGCTGCACGCCGAAGCTTCACTGGAGACGTCAAGCTCCAGGACATGCAAGGCGCCGGCCTTGCCGCGCGCGAAGGCCTCCAGGGCCTCGGCCTTGGGACGGTTGCGTCTCTTGGGTTCGCGCATGGTGGCGAACACGGTATGTCGCCGCGGCGACGAGGGATCTGGTGATGAGGGAACCGAAGCCGGCGGCGGCGCCGGTGATGAGGATTTTCTTGGCTGCTGACATGATGACTCCCGGGTGGTTGTTTTCCCAGGAGTCAAACTACCCGCCCCGGGCGGAAAACGGGCCAAGTCCGCGCAATGCGCGGGAAACCACGGCGAACCCCCGCCGGATCCCGGTTACATGTGGGTTACCTTGGTCGGGAGACGGGTAAGGCGGAAGCGGGTCCCGTGGCGTTGACGGGGGCCCCGATCGCCGGATTCGCGGTTTGCCGCTGTCGTGCGGCGGAACCCCGGGACCCGGCGCGGGCGAGGTCCCGGCGGATGCGCGACAGGGAAACATCCGTGATACCCAGGTAGGAGGCGATGTGGTATTGCGGGATGCGCTGCGCCAGCCCCCCGTGGGTGCGGATGAATCCGAGGTAGCGGTCGCGGGCATCCTGGAGCTGGAAGGAACTCGCCCGGAGTTCTTTCTGACCAAGCCACCATTCGCCCATCCTGCGGCCGAGGCGGTCGAATATCGGATGGACGTCGTAAAGCGCATTGAATGCCGCCGCGTCCGCGATCAGCAGGGCGCCGCCTTCCAGGGCTTCGACGCCGCAGCCGGTTTCGGGAAGGAGGGCGCAGCCCGTGATGGGGGCGGAGAACATGCCTTCGGAGAGGAAAATCTTGTTGGAATCCCGGCCTTCGCCCGCGCTGTAATAATACCGCAACAGGCCCGAGGCCACGTAAAGGATGTCCTTGGGTTTTAGGCCCGGAGCCAGCACGTATTCGGACTTGGCGGGCCAAGCGGGGCGGGCCGACGGCGGATCCCGGGGCCGTCACCTTCAGGTAACCTGCGCTTTCCGCGGCGATTCGGGGGCGAAAGCTTTCAGGCCCCGGAAACCGGGAATGAAATTACGAAAGCAGAGAAGCAACAAGGTCAACCAGAATATCCCCAAGGCAACCCCTCCCACCACGTCGCTGGACCAATGGGCATCGAGCCACACCACGCTGAATCCAGTCAGCGCCACCAGCATGCCGTTCGCGATGGAGAAGACGCGTCGCAACCAGGGCGTCGCGATGATTTCCTTGAACATGAAAATCGCCAGGAAAGAACAGAGAACCGCCGCGGTGGCGTGGGTGGCGGGAAAGCTGAAGTCAAGGACCGGAGTTTGGCCGCCACCGGGTCCCGGCCGATGAATCAGGATCTTAATCCCGTAGTCGAGGAGCATCCCTCCCCCCAGGCCGATCGCAAGGAACCAGGCGAGTTGCCATCTTCTTTTCAAAAGGACGCCCGCGCCCACCGCCAAGGTTGCGATTCCAAGATGGAGCGGCCTGAGCGCCACCGAAACGGCCTTCATCAAGCCGTCCATAAAAGGGGTCCTGAGCATATCGATTCGGTCGCTGATCCTTATGTCCCATGCGGCGATCCAATCGCCCCGGGTCACGGCGTCGAGGAGCCGGGCGAACAGGAAAAGGAAAAGAACGTTAGCGATCAGGACATAACGATGATCGGGATGGAATACCGGATTCCCCTTGTTCTTCCACTTCACCAGCAGGATAATGAACGCGCTCAGCAGGAATCCGCTCAGCAGAAACCGGCCCAAATGGCGCGCGGCGATTTCATAACCCTCGCCGAAGAACCAACCTACAGACACGAGCCCCAACGACCACCCGAAGCCGCCGGCCAGGTTGTAGCAGAGGAATTTCAGGAAAGGAATGCCGCTTGAGCCCGCCAGAAAAGGCGCAGCGCAACGCGTAACGGAACTGAATCGGCCCAGGATCAGGGTCTTTCCCGTATGCTCATGGAGCAATGTCCTAATGTGGTCCAGGCGATCCGCCTTCAGGAAGAAATGCTTTCCGTACTTGGCCAGGAAACCGTCTCCGTATCTCGCGCCCACGAAGTAATTGACGAAATCCCCCAGGACGGCCCCGGCCGTCGCGAAGGCGACCGCATCGCCGAAATCGAGTACGCCCCGCTTCACCAGCACTCCCCCCAGGATGAGCAGTATTTGTCCGGGAAGGAACGCGCCCAATACGGGAATGGGTTCGAGGAAGGAGATCAGCAGAATGATCCAATAGGCCAATGGATTGAGGAGTTCGGGTGAAATGTTGAGAATACGGTCCAGGAAGGTCATGGTATCCTGAAACTATTTTAACCGGCGGGGTACGGTAAGCAAAAAGCTGCCTTTGTCAGGTGGCCGGAGCCTATCTGATCCTAGCCTGGCTGTTGAAATAGGACAAAGCGATTTAATTTATCTTAGGTGCGGAAACGGTCACTACCATGGGAGGACACATGGGAGACGGAAGGAAAATCTTCGTCAATCTGCCCGTCAAGGATCTGGACAAGTCGGTCGCTTTTTTCACCAAGCTCGGCTTCACCTTCAATCCTCAATTCACCGACAAAAACGCCACCTGCATGATCGTGGCCGAGGACAGCTTCGTCATGTTGCTGGTGGAGGATTTCTTCAAGACCTTCATCCATAAACCCATCTCCGACGCGACAAAATCCACGGAGGCCATCATCGCATTGTCGGCGGACAGCAAACAGGAGGTGG
This sequence comes from Fibrobacteria bacterium, assembly GCA_039917895.1. GTDB lineage: Bacteria > Fibrobacterota > Fibrobacteria > UBA11236 > UBA11236 > Chersky-265. Next base: position 5,026 of record JBDSIO010000444.1, read on the forward strand.
ATGAGATGTTCCGGAAGGCCCTGGCCGCGGGCGCGAAGGAAACCAACCCGGTGAATGATCAGGGCTTCATGTATTCAGCGAGTTTCACGGATCTGGACAGCCACCAATGGGAAGTCCTTTATATGGATCTTGCGGCTTTCGCCCAATTCCAGACCCAGGGACAGGCCCAACAACAGCAGCAATAAAAATCACCAGGAAATGGACGTTGAGGTTTAAGGCTTAACTCATGGGTTGTCCGACTTCAACATCGATCCCCAGAGCGAACTCTGCGCCTCGGCCGACCGGGTGAACTCGGGCCTGGATAAGGCCGTGGCCGACCTGGACGCTGCCATCGACGATCCCGTGGGCGATGATCTGCTCGGCCTTATATTCACTGCTTGCCATCCGGTGCTGTCGATGGAGGCGCGCGTCGCCCTGACCTTGCGCTTGCTCGACGCTGGAGCAGGACCGGTCGCGATGGGATCCACTGCTGGTGAACCGGGGCCTCGCCTCCTTGGATTGGTCCCTGGCGATAGGCGGACCCTTGGGTCTCTATGCGCTGCAAGCCTCCATCGCGGCCTGCCATGCCAGGGCCCGCGCGGCGGTCTCCAATCAGCGGGCGGCCCCTTGATGGAGTGGCCCGCCGCAGTTGGATCAAATGCGCGTTTGCAGGGGATTCCGGATCGCGTCGACGCTGAAACTGCCGCCGCCGCGGCACGCCATATATAGGAAGAGAAAACAATATATCAGCGACAAACCGCCCTGGTTCGCGGCTGGGAAGAATTTAGAGTCGAAAGCGAACTGCCAATGGAACTGGATATAGGCCACGGCCATGGTGCCGCTGGCTAGGAAGGCCGCCCAGGTCGTAAACGCTCCCGCCGCTATGGCCACGCCGGTCACCAGTTCGATAATGCCCCCGAACCAGGCTTGGGTCATGGCTTTGGGAACCATTTCCGGCGGCATCATAACCCCGAAAAGGATTTGCAGGCCGTGGAAGGCGAACGCCAGTCCCGCTACGATGCGCAGGGCCGCAAAAGATGCTTCGGAGTAGGGACCCAGCAGGGAGCGGAGCCCGCGCGAGGAACCGACCTTGGATGCGGGTTTGGATTGGGTGATGGTGCTCATGTAGGGTTCCTTTGCTTGTTGCGATGAAAACTATTCGTATCCGGCCAGGGAGACAAGCAGGAAATCATGGCTGTAACACCCTGGGAACGGGGGTCAGGTACCTTTCATTTCCTTGGTTTCATTTCCTTGGACTTCATCACCTGAAGGTACGCGTCCAGCCTATTGAAACTCTCATCCCAGAACCGCCGGAAATCCTCAGCCCATTTCGCCAAGTCCTTGAGCGGGTGGGAGTGCGAACCTGCCTTTTTGTCAAGCATGGCCGGGCTTCGGGACTCCCCTTTCTGCCGAAAAAACCGCACCTGCCTCGGCAGGATTTTACCTTCCAGTCATGGATCAAAGAGGCATCTTCCGATGGCTTACTATCGACATGGCGGTTTTCGCGGCCCTCAATGCGTTCCTCCTATTCCGTTTCCAGACCGAGATCGCGCGGCTCCAATCACTGGGGTTCTTCGAATTCGCCATCATGGGTTTGGCTGCCTATCGCGCGTCAAATATCCTTTCCAACGAAGTGGTCACCAAACCCTTGCGTTCACCCTTCGTGGACGAAGTGGAAAAGGACGGCAAGGTGGTTGAAGAGCCCAAGAAGACGGGTTTTCTGGGCGCGACGGGGCTGCTCGTTTATTGTCCTTCCTGCACCGGGGTCTGGCTGTCAGCCGGGTTGGCGTACGCGTATGTGTTCTGGCCCGGTCCGGCTTTCTTCGTGGCTTTCTTCCTGGCTCTGAGCGCGGTGGAGCGCATCCTTGCAATCAGCCTGGGCTGGTTCAAACGGAACAGCTGATTCCGCACCCGATCATCCGGCATCCCGACCTCCGGCGTCCCGCGTAAACCTTTCGGAGACAGGGTTTCGGAGACTGGGTGAAAGGTTTTCCATTCCTGAAACGCTCCCGTAATCATTCGGCTACGGTTCCATTTTCCTTCCAGGAAGCGACGCGCCGGAAAATCCTAGTCTCATGCCTTAATACGTTATACTTTTTGCGGAACTTGCCATTACATTGAGGATTCCTGTTCCGTTTTCCCCATCCTGGAATCGCTATGAGCAAACGCGTCCCGAATCCGCTTTACCACGTCCTGATCGCGGCATTGTCCACGGCCTTGCTTTCGCTCCTGGGCGCCTGCGCCGGCAACGCGGGCCAGGGAAACAAGTCCTCCGTCAAGGTGAACCTCGATTCCCTTCACCAGGTCAACCAGCATAACGATTCCATCGAGTCGAACCTGGTGTTCTACGAGCATACTTTCGATGATTACAAGGCCCGCTTTCCCGGCGTGGCTAAGCCCGATTTCATGCGCATCGCCAAGGGCAAGGACCAGGACTTCTGCCTGTTCAAACCGAACCCGGCCCAGGTATGCCTGGAAGTGGCGGACAAATTCAACGACCTGAACCTGAAGCAACCCGCGAAGGACGCGTATGAAGCGGGCCTTTTGTCCGAGGGATACAATGGCGACAAGATCAACGTGCGGTTGTGGGCGAGCTTGGGCCAACTTTCCGTGGAAGAAAAGAATTACGTGACCGGAAAATCGTACTTAACCAAGGTGCTCGAAGTGGAGCCGAAGAACAAATGGGCGAAGAAGATGATCGCCTCGATTCCGAACCAGTGACCGCCTGGAGGCTCCGAGCCCCGTTCAAGCACTCCTGCTCTCGGCTGCGGCAAGCTGGGGTAGAGACAGGGAAGGGGCTTGGGTCTGCATTACCCATTGGCAACAAAACCCTGAAGTGTCAGGTAGTGCTCGCGAAAACCTGATTTTCCAAGCGCGGATACTGCCAAATTCGTAGGAAAGGGTGACAACCCCTGCCAATGGCGGCTTGGCGTGTTCCTTGCAAGAACCAAGGGATATGTCAATACGGGTGTCCCTCCGCCATGTTTCCTCCTATAAATACGATCGACCGGTCACGCTTTCGCCGCAGCTGATCCGCTTGCGACCCGCGGCCCATTGCCGGACGCCCATCGAAGCCTATTCGCTCAAGGTGAAACCAGCCGCCCATTTCGTCAATTGGCAACAGGATCCCTTCGGCAACTTCATGGCCCGGGTCGTTTTTCCCGAGCCGCAACGCGAATTCGAGGTGGAGGTCGGCCTCATTGCGGATGCCACCGTCATCAATCCCTTCGATTTCTTCGTCGAACCGGAGGCGGAAAAATATCCCCTCACCTATCCGCCCTCTATGGGGGAGTCGCTGGCGCCGTACCTGGAAATCCGCGAGGATGGGCCGTTGCTCAAGGCCTGGCTCAAGAAGGTCGATACCAAGCCGCGTTCGATCGTGAACTTCCTGATGGAGTTGAATCAGGGGTTGTCCAAGGGGATCAAATACTGCATCCGCCTGGAAAGCGGCGTGCAAGCCTGCGAAGAGACGTTGAAGCTCGCATCCGGGTCCTGCCGGGATTCAGCCTGGCTGCTGGTCCAGGTCCTGCGCCATCTCGGCATCGCCGCCCGCTTCGCTTCCGGTTACCTGATCCAATTGCGTCCCGATGCCGAGCCGCTGGAGGGGCCGGCGGGACCTGCCGTCGATTTCACGGATCTGCACGCGTGGGCCGAAGCCTACGTGCCAGGCGCGGGCTGGATTGGCCTCGATTCCACCTCGGGCCTGATGGCGGGTGAAGGCCACATCCCTTTGAGTTGTACGCCTTCTCCCGAAGATGCCGCGCCTATCTCCGGGGCGGTATCGGCGTGCGAATCCACTTTCCACCATGCCATGGAGATTGCGCGCATCCGGGAGGCGCCGCGCGTTACCGCTCCCATCGACGACGCGGAGTGGAACGCCCTATTGGCCCTGGGCGACCGGGTCGACAAGGACATGGTGCAAGCGGGGCTCGATCTGACCCAGGGCGGCGAACCCACCTTCGTTTCCATCGACGACATGGACGCGCCCGAATGGAACACCGCCGCGCTCGGGGAAAAGAAATACGCCTTGGCCAACGACCTGACTTGGCGGCTCAAGGAGAAGTTCTCATCGGGGGCGATGCTGCATTACGGCCAGGGAAAATGGTATCCGGGAGAACCGCTGCCGCGCTGGGCGCTGACCGTCTATTGGCGGCTGGACGGCAAACCCGTGTGGCGCAACGACAAGCTTCAGGCCCGGGAAGGATTCGATGGCCGGTACGGGACCAAGGACGCGGAAGCCCTCATCAAGCATATCGCCATGGCCTTGCGGGTCGATCCCGCCTGCGTGAAGCCGGCCATGGAAGACGCCTACTATTACTTGTGGAAAGAAGGCGGCTTGCCTGTGGACTTCGACGGCTTCGATGGGAAGCGCACGGATTGGAAAAGCGACGCGGATCGCGCGCGCTTGCTGAAGATGTTGGAGCGAGGTCTGGACACGCCCACGGGCTTCGTGCTTCCGCTCGCCCCCGATTTCGACGGCGCCGCCAATGCTTGGCGCACTGGCGCATGGGAGTTCAAGCGCGGCCACTTGTATCTGCTTCCCGGTGATTCGCCCATCGGCTACCGGTTGCCGCTGGACAGCCTGCCTTGGGGACAAGGGGGTCCGGAATTCCCGGCCCAGCTATCGCCCATGGCGCTACGCGGAGATCTGCCGGAATATCCCCTTCCCATCCCCCATGAAAACAAGGCCGGGGACCCGGAACGCCTCGGATCCCCCGCGCCCACCGGTGCAGGCGATTCGGACTGGATGGCCCGCCAGCAGACGCTCCCGGGGTATTCGCCCCGCAACGGCGTGGTGCGCACGGCGCTGTGCGTGGAGGCGCGCGATGGCTACCTCTACGCCTTCCTGCCTCCCATTACGCATCTGGAATCCTATTTGGAACTGATCAGCGTGATCGAAATCGCCGCCGCGGCCACGGGTCTGGCGGTGCGCGTGGAAGGCTATCGGCCGCCCCAGGACTACCGGATCAAGAGTTTCGCCATCACGCCCGATCCCGGCGTCATCGAAGTCAACATCCATCCCTCCGGATCCTGGCAGGAACTGGTGGAAAAGACCGAGATCATCTACGCCGAAGCGGCCCGATGCCGGTTGGGCGCGGAAAAATTCCAACTGGACGGCCGCCATACCGGCACCGGCGGCGGAAACCATATCGTGCTCGGATCGGAACGCCCTGCGGACAGTCCGTTCCTGTTGCGCCCGCACCTGTTGCGCAGCCTGGTGAATTTCTGGCAGAACCATCCCAGCCTGTCCTATCTGTTTTCCGGCCTGTTTATCGGCCCCACCAGCCAGTCCCCGCGGGTGGACGAGGCCCGCGACGACGCCCTCGCGGAACTCGGGCTGGCCTTCACCCAGATCCCCGCCGGCCCCGGATATATCCAACCCTGGCTGGTCGACCGGGTCTTCCGCCATCTGCTGACGGATCTCACCGGCAACACCCATCGCTCCGAGTTCTGCATCGACAAGCTTTACAATCCCGACAGCCTCACCGGCCGCCTCGGCCTGCTGGAACTGCGCGGATTCGAGATGCCGCCCCACCCGCGCCTCAATGCCGCCCAGAGCCTGCTCGTGCGCGCCCTGGTTACGCGCTTCTGGGATCATCCCTACGTCGCCCCGCTCCAGCCCTGGGGCATGTCGTTGCATGATCGCTGGATGCTGCCGCATTTCCTGTGGAGCGATTTCGAGGACGTGCTGGGGTTCCTGGCGGCGGCGGGGTATGAGTTGCAGCCGGCCTGGTACGCGCCCTTCCTGGAATTCCGTTTCCCGAAATGCGGCTCGATTCATCTCAAGGATTTTTCCCTGGAAGTGCGCCAGGCCGCCGAACCCTGGCATGTGCTGGGCGAAGAGGCTTCCGGAGGCGGCACCGCGCGCTACGTGGATTCCTCGCTGGAGCGCTTGCAGGTGAAGATCAATGGGTTCGCGGACCAGCGCCACGCTGTGACCTGCAATGGCGCGGCCATGCCGCTGCTGCCGACAGGCGTGCTCGGCGAGGCGGTGGGGGGCGTGCGCTACCGCGCCTGGCAACCGTCCTCTTGCCTGCATCCGCTGATTCCCGTGCATGCGCCACTGGCTTTCGACGTGGTGGACTTGTGGAGCGGGCGATCCCTGGGCGGGTGCACGTATCACGTGGTGCATCCCGCGGGGCGCAACTATCAAACCTTCCCGATCAATGCGGCCGAAGCGGAAGCCCGCCGGGGTTCCCGCTTCGAAGCCCGCGGCCATCGGCCGGGGGCGTTCCGGCCGGAAATCGTGCCCACCCATCCCGGGCAGCCTTATACGCTGGATTTGCGGCGGCGTTGATGCGCGCACGCCATTCCGTCCTTGAGCAGGTATTCCAGGTTTGTTATCATCAACGGGTCTGGTGAAACCCGATTCCGAACGCGTATCCGGGCCTTCCGCGGGCCTTTTGCAGCAGTACCAACCCCCTGGGGACAGATGGGACGAGATGGTCGTGCGCGGCGGCGCGGTCCGCCATGCCTGGGCCGGTCTCGCGTCCACCCTTCAGGAGCTCGGCGTCGAGGATGTGCGCCGGCGCAAACAGGCTTTGGCCGAGGAATTGCGCCGCAACGGAGTGACCTACAACGTGTATGGCGACAGCCAGGGCGCGGATCGCCTTTGGTCGTTGGATCCGGTTCCCATGATCCTGGAAAGCCGCGAATGGGAGACTGTGGAACGCGGCCTCATCCAACGCGCGGAACTCCTCGACGCTATCTTGCGAGACGTGTACGGGCCGCGCCGTCTGGTGCGCGAGCGACTATTGCCCGCCCTTTTCCTGTATTCCCACCAAGGCTTCCAGCGCGCATGCAGCGGCAATGCCGCCGTCCAGCATCGCATGCTGCGCTTCTATTCCGCCGATCTGGTGCGGAGCGCCGGCGGCACGTTCCATACCGTGAGCGATCGCGGCCAGAACCCTTCCGGTTACGGTTATGCCCTGGAGAACCGATCGGTTTTGAGCCGTACCCTGCCCAGCCTGTTCCGAGAGTCGGGCGTGCACCGTCTGGAGGGCTTCTTCCAATCTTTCCGCAAGAGCCTGCTGGAGGCCGCGCCTCCGGGAGTGCGTGATCCGTTCGTGGTCCTGCTTTCCGCCGGGCCCGAGAACGAGACCTTTTTCGAGCAGGCGTACCTGGCAAGTTACCTGGGACTGCCTTTGGTGCGCGGGGGGGATCTCAGCCCCCGGGACGGGGGCATCCACCTGCTCTCCATGGAAGGTTCGCAGCGCGTGGACGTGATCCTGCGCCGCGTCGACGACAGCTTCTGCGATCCCCTGGAGCTGAACGGTAGTTCCCTGTTGGGCGTACCCGGACTGTTGCAGGCCGTGCGCAACCGCAAGCTGGCGGTTTGCAACGCCCTGGGCAGCGGTATCCTGGGAGGATCCGGGCTGATGCCCTTCCTGCCGGCCATCTGCAAGCACCTGTTCGGCCAGGATCTCTTGATGCCTTCGGTTCCCACCTGGTGGTGCGGCGACAAGGAACAGCGGGAGGCCGCCCTGGCGCGGTTCGACGCCATGGTGATCAAGCCTTTGTACCAGGGTCCCAAGCGCAGCACGTGGTTCGTCAACCAGCTCACGCGCGAGCAGCGGGAGAAGCTGCTGATCCGCATCCGGGCCAAGCCCCAGCTCTACCTGGCGCAAGAGTCCCTGCCCTTGTCCACCGCGCCCTGCTTCGTGTCCGACCGCATGGAGGCCCGTTCCGTGGTACTGCGCAGCTTCCTGGCCGCGGCCGAAGGCTCCTATTCGGTGATGCCGGGCGGCCTCGCGCGCGTGTCCTCCAAGCCCGACAGCATCGAGGTTTCCGGCCAGGAGGGGGGTATCAGCAAAGATACCTGGATCCTCGCTTCCGAACCCTTGTCCTGGGCGGTCCCGGAACCCGGAGCGTCCGAGGGCGAAACCCCGGGCGCATCGGCGGCCCCGAACGCCGACCTGCGCACGCGCATCAACCGCCACCAGGGCCCTTTGCCGGGCTATGCCACGGAAAACCTGTTCTGGTTCGGGCGCTATCAGGAGCGGCTGGCCTGCCAGTCCCGCGTCTGGCGCGTCTTCCTCGCGTTGGCGGGCGAAGGCCATCAGGCGCTGGAGGAAAGCCCGGCGGAATGGCTCCGCCTCTTGCGATCCTGGCAGGTCGCCTTTCCCGACACCCTCCAGGACGCGCGCGCGACGGAGCAGCATCTGGAGGATTCCCTGGACGAAGAGTCCCTAACCGGCTCTCCCGGTTTCAATCGGGCCGCGCTCCGTCGCACGGCGCGCGCCGTCCGCGATCTGCTGCCCGACGATTGTTGGCAGGCGGTGAATTCCATCCTGGATCCGATCGAGTCCGCGCCCTCCCTGCGGAGGCTTGATCGCGGTATCCTTTTGCTCGCCGCCTTGGCGGGCCTGGAGACCGAAAGCATCGCCGAGGGCCCGGTGCGACGCTTCCTGCTGATGGGCCGGTACCTGGAACGGGCGTTATGCACGGTGCGCGCCCTTTCGGCGGCTTTGGGCGGAAACCTGGATCCTTCCGGCGCTTTGCTGGAATCCTTGCTGACCTTCCACGACAGCGGCCTGATGTACCGCCAGCGTTACCAACGCGAGGTACAGGCGGGAGCGGCGGCGGATTTGCTGGTCTCCGACGAATTCAACCCCCGTTCCATCGCCTACCAGTTGGCGCGCTTCGCCTCCGAGCTGGACGGTTTGCCTCTCGTGTCCCCGTTGCTTTCCGATTGCCGCAAGACCGCGCTTAAGGCGCTGACTTCGGTCCGCCTCTTCGAAGCGGGCGGCGAGGGCATCCTGGGCGCAGGGGGCAATGAGGCCTTCGAACATCTCTTGAGCAGCCTGGAAGGCTGGCTGGGACGGATCTCCGAGCTGCTGTCGCGGGAATTCTTCCAACCCATCCCGCTGCCTCAATCCTTGCGGGAGTGGACCTGATGATCGGCATGACACGTGAACCCGTGGTCACGGGGATTTGAGCCTATGCCCATCTACCTGATCCGCCACCGCACCATATACGCCTACGACGAAGAGGTCCAACTCAGCGTCAACCAGGCACGCCTGCGGCCGCGAGAACTTGCGGGCCAGCGGTTAATGTCGTTTTCACTCGAGGCGGCTCCCAAGCTGCAGGATTTCCAGGAACAGCCGGATTATTTCGGCAACCCCACGTCCATCTTCAACGTGGCGGAATCCCACGATCGTTTCGAAATCGTTACGGAAAGCCGCGTGGACGTTTCCTGGGCGGACCGCGACACCCCGCCCGAAACCGCTTCCTGGGAGGAAGCCGCCGAGGTCCTGCGGTCCGGCCTCACTCCGGAATCACAGGATGCGATCCAGTTCGTCCTCGATTCCCCCATGGTGAAACCCTTTCCCGAGCTGCGCGAATACGCCGTTACCTCCTTTCCCGCCGGCCGTCCGGTGTGGGATGCGGCGTATCATCTGATGCGCCGCATCCATCGCGACTTCCGTTTCATTTCCGGCTCCACCAGCCTCAAGACCACACTGGAGATGGTTTTCCAGACCCGCTGCGGCGTGTGCCAGGACTTTTCCCACCTTATGCTGGGATGCCTGCGCAGCATGGGCCTGGCGGGCCGCTACGTCAGCGGATACATCGAGACCTTGCCGAAGCCCGGTAAGCCCAAGCTGGTGGGAGCCGACGCCACCCACGCCTGGGTCGCGGTATTCGCCCCGGGCGCCGGCTGGCTGGATTTCGATCCGACTAACCTGATGCTGCCGGGTCCGCGCCACGTGACCTTGGCATGGGGCAGGGATTTCTCCGACGTCAGCCCTTTGCGCGGCGTGCTCTATGGCGGCGGTTCCCAACGCCTCAAGGTCGAAGTCGACGTGCTCCGCGACGAATAATCCACTGATTTCGCCGAATTCCCCTCCGCCGTAGAAGGATCCGGTCAGGATTCGTATTTTCGGTAGCGACTTTCCGCAACGGTATCGTCTTAAATGCGTTCTTTTTAAAATTTTCGGCCCCGCCGGACCGGTAAGAACCGGTGTGCCGGCCGACCGGGGTCCTGAAGGGATTGACGTGAAGGCCATGCCTGGTATGACTCGTGATGCATTGCTCCCCGCCCTGCTGGGCATCGCCCGCAACGTGACCGGCGAGGAGGACCTGGAATTCAACTCCCAGACCAGATTCGAGGACATCGAGGAATGGGACTCCCTCAACCACATCCATATGGTGGTGGGCATGGAGGACGCCTTCGGCATCCGCTTCAACGACCCCTCACGCCTGCAGAGCGTTGTCCGCGTCCAGGATCTCCTCGACCTCATCGCGGATTTGAAAGGGCTCTGAGCCCGGTCCGGAGCCGACTTGCAATTCCTCTCTTCCGAATTCGCCGTCGCCTTCGCGGCGGTCTTTCTCCTTTACTGGATCGTGCCCGGGCGCGCCTGGCAGAACCTGGTGTTGCTCGCTGCCTCCCTGGGCTTCGTTCTGAGCTTCGGCACGCAGGCGGCGGTCGTATTGGCGACTTCCACCCTAGCGGAATGGGCTATCGCCCAGCGTCTCGGCCGCACCGAACCGCCGCGGGCAAGGCGGATATTGCTGTGGACATCCGTGATCCTGAACGTCGGGCAATTGGCATTCTTCAAATACGCGCACTTCTACGTTCCGGAGCTGACCTCCCTGTTGGGGGGACTTGGCGTGCATACGGCGACCCTGCATATCCTGATGCCCGTCGGCTTGAGCTTTTGGGTGCTTCAGAAAATGACCCTGACCCTGGACGTGTTCCACCGCCGGATGCCGGCGGAGAAGAATCCCCTCAACTGCCTGCTTTTCACCGCGTTCTTCCCGACCTTGCTCTCCGGGCCCATCGAACACTCGCGCAACCTGCTGCCGCAATTCGCCAAGCCGAGGGCGTGGGACACGAGCCGATTCTCCCAGGGCGTATGGCTGTTCGTCATCGGCGCCTTCCAAAAGGCGGTGTTGGCCGACAACGTGGGCGCGCTTTCGGAATCCCTGCTAGCGCCCGGGCATACCGGCCTGGCCTTGATGGCGGGAATCTGGGCCTACGCGTTTCAGCTCTACGGCGATTTCGCCGGGTATTCCTACATGGCCCGCGGCTGCGCGCGCATGCTCGGGATCGACATCAAGCAGAATTTCCTGGCGCCCTATCTGGCCACCAACGTGTCGGACTATTGGAAGCATTGGCATATCTCCCTGACCGGTTGGCTTAACGAATACATCTACTCGACCTTGTCGATGGCGTTGCGGCGCTGGGGCACGTACGGGATCGTGGCCGGAATCTGGGTCACTTTCATCGTGAGCGGTCTCTGGCATGGCACGGGTTGGACCTTTTTCGCCTACGGTTGTTTCCACGCCCTCGGCATCACCGTATTCACCTTGAGCAAAGACGTGCGCAAGCGCTTCAAGAAGCGTTTCGGCGATACCGGCTGGCCGGAGTGGGCCGCCGTGTTTCTGACTTTCCATTTCGTCTGCATGGGCTACGTGCTGTTCCGGGCCCCGGGCCTGGCGGGCGCGGTCTCCACCTATGCGGATCTGTTCCGCGGCACCTGGAATCCCGCGACGGTCGAAGTCGATTGGCTAACCTTGGGATTGTGCGCCGCGGCCGTCTTCGCATTGCAGGCGTGCATCCGGCCCGACAAGGACGTCATGTGGATTTTTACCCGGCCGGTGTGGTTCCGCGTCGCATTCTACCTCGCGCTCGGGTTCCTGTTGCTGCGCTTCTACGCCCCTTCGGATCGTTTCATCTACCAGCAGTTCTGAACGGAAGCTGATGATGCGCCAAATCAAATGGCTCTTTCATGCTTTCCCCGCCGCCGCGCGCGCGATCGCCATCGGTTTGTCCGTGACCCTGATCCTTTTCGCGGGCCTGCGGCTCCGCTATATCGATTCCCGCCCCGCCCTGTTCCTGATCGGCGATTCGGCCATCGGAAATTACCGTTTCGATCCCGGCTATCGATTGCAGGATGTCCTGGGCCGGTTGGATCCGGGAATCCGGGTGGAGAATTGGGCCGAGCCGGGCGCCACTCCCTTGGATTACTTTCTGCAATGGCATTTCGGCGCCTTGGCGACCGGCAAACCCTCGATGGTCGTGGTGGCCTTCGAGCCGGACAAGTTCCTGCCGGAAATCTGCCACCACCGCCTGGATGAGGACGGACGCAATCTGCGCTGGATCCCCTGGGACCGCTCGGGCTGGGAGCTTTTCCGCCTGCTCACGCCGCACGAACGCAACGTGGCCGTGGTCCAGCAGATCAGCGTGCTTTTCTATGGAGTCGCGGATTGGGGGCGGAACCTGTGGATTCAATACGTGCAGTGGCCGCATGAGCGGAGCCGCATGCGTTCGGCCACGCCCGAGCGGAGGAAGAAAATCGAAGCCGCCGCCGCCAGGCTGGGGCGCGGTTACGACAGCATTCCCATCCCCAATGCGGCCGAGTTCGCGGCCTTGCCTTTGGCCCGGGACGCGGCGCTGCTGATGCGTTCCCTGCACGGCTCCGGGGTCGAAGCCCGCGCGGTGCTGTTGCCTTACGGCAATCCCGATCTGATGCGGAAAACCTGGCCGGCCGCCACCCGCCCCAAACTCGATTCCATCCTGTCCCTGACCCGTGGTTGGCTCGACGCCCAGGGTATCGGCTACATCGATCTGAACTCCGCCGCGGACATGGCCCATTTTCCGGACTCGGTGTGGGACGATCTGGCCCACTTCAAGGATCCGGCCGCTTTCGCCCATATGGCCCAACGTATCCACGAGTCCCTGGCGAAACCTTCTTCCAACGGAACGCTTCCATGAATACAACTGCGCCTGCCAAGCCCGCCAATCTCGCCAATCTCGCTGGTCTCTTCTACGCCTCCGCCCAATCCGGCCCCGATCGGGACGCGCTGGTATGGGAGGACGGGACACTTTCCTACGCGGCTTTCCGCGACCGCATCGAATCCCTGCGCCCGGCCATCGCCCCCGAGCCCGGCATCTTCGTAGGCATCCTGGCGCACCGTAGTCCGTTGGCCTATGCCGCCGTGCAGGCCATCCTGGCCCAGGGCCGCGCCTATGCGCCCATGAATCCGGGATTCCCGCCCGCGCGCAATGCCTATATCCTGCGCAAGGCCTCCATCGGCACCTTGGTCGTGGGCGAGGAATGCGCCGCCGCCTTCACCGCGCTTCTGAAGGAATTAGACAAACCGCTCCGCGTGGTGGTGATGGGAGAAGCCCCGCAGGTGAAAGCCCTGGCTGCCGCATCGTCACTGGTCACCCTCGTGGTAGCGGTCCTGGGATCGCATCCGGAACCCATGCCCCTGGCCCCTGTGCCGGCGGATGGTAGCGCCTACGTGCTTTTCACCTCCGGCAGCACCGGTCAGCCCAAAGGCGTGCGGGTGCGGCATGACAACGTGCAATCCTACATCGCCTCCTTCCTTGAGCTTTATCCCATTGCGCGCGAGGACCGGCTATCGCAGACCTTCGACATCACCTTCGACGTGAGCGTGCACGATCAGTTCGTGACCTGGTCCGCCGGCGCCGCCCTGGTGGTGTTCCCGGAGAAGGCATTGTTCTCGCCGCTCGCCTACGCGGCTTCGCGCAAAATCACGGTATGGTTCTCGGTTCCCGCCTTGGCCGCTTTCCTGGAAAGCGCGCGCCAGGTGATTCCGGGAGCGCTGCCGGACGTGCGCCTGAGCCTGTTCGCGGGCGAGAAGCTGACTTGGAAGACCTGCGAGTTGTGGAAGACCATCGCGCCCAACAGCGCCATGGCCAACCTCTACGGTCCCACCGAGACCACCATCGTGGTCCTGCATTTCAAAATCCCGCCGGACTTTCCGGAAGCGCGTTGCCACCAGGGCGGCATCCCCATCGGGCATGCTTGGGACCGGCAGCGGATGGAAATCCGCCGCGCCGATGGGAGCTTATGCGCCGACGGGGAGCTGGGAGGCCTGTGGCTGGCCGGGGATCAGGTGGCGCCCGGCTATCTCGGCGAAGAGAAGATGACCGCGGAACGCTTCATCGAACGCGACGGCGTGATCTGGTATCGCAGCGGCGACCTGGTGTTCCGCGACGGCGAAGGCTTGGTGCAATATCAGGGCCGCGAGGACTTCCAGGTCAAGGTTATGGGCTATCGCATCGAACTGGGCGAGATCGAAAACGAACTGATGCGGGTCTCGGGCGCCGCCTTCGCCATCGCCGACGTGGCCCAGGTGCGAAGCGGCATGGACGAGATCTACTGCGTACTGCCCGCGGCCTTCGCCCCGCGCAAGAAGGACATCAAGACCGGCCTCAAGGAAAAGCTGCCTGCCTACATGGTGCCGCGCCATTATTACTACACCGACGACATCCCGCTGAACTCCAATGGGAAGATGGACCGGGGCGCTATCAGGCAGAAGGTAATCGCGGGGACGATTTAGGCGGCCGATCGGTTATCTTTTGCCGATGACTAAGCCCATCCTCCAGGTTGTCGCCGCCCTGATTTTGGAACATGGCACGGTGCTGATGGCCAGGAAAAAGCCGGGCAAGCCCAATGCCGGGATGTGGGAATTCCCCGGCGGCAAGGTCGAAGCGGGCGAAACGTACCAGGCCTCCCTGGTGCGCGAAATCAAGGAAGAGCTGGGCGTCAAGATCGAAGCCGGAGCGGTCTTCGCGGAAACCGATTACGAGGATCACGAAAGAATCATCCGGCTGATCGGAATCGAAGCCAGCCTGGTGGAAAAGCATTTCGTGCTGGCGGATCACGACGAGGTCCGGATGGTGCGCATCCCGGACCTTCTGAATTATGCCTTGGCGCCGGCGGATATCCCGATCGCGCGGCTACTGACGGAGCGGATCAGGCTTGCTCCGGATTGATGCGCACGGTGGAATCGGGGGAGCGTCTCAGGGTATCCAATCAGGGCATCCAATCAGGACGTAAAATCAGGGCATCCAACCAAGGCGTAAAATCAGGGAACGCGATGCAAGGGGCCGGATCACGAAACGATTTCATCCCGGTCTCCCGAAATGAGGATCGCCTCTCCGTCCCGCAAGACCCGGTAAGGCAAGCGCGCGGCCTCGTAACGGCGCACGACCTCGTCGATACCGGGGGACGACGGGTGGGCGGACCGGTAATGCGGCGCCAGGGAATAGGGGAGGATGCCGAGGCCGTCCCAGGTAGTGGTGGGCTCGTATCCCTCCGGGACGGCGACAGGATCGTTGACGGGTTCGATGCCCCGCAGGGTGGGAGCCAGCACGGCGATGCCGCCGCTATAGCCGCCGTACACTAGCGTATCGGCCGCGAGCGCATCC
>JBDSIO010000445.1:0-8381 GCA_039917895.1 Fibrobacteria bacterium
GGCGCCCTGATCGGGTCCGCGACCCATGCCGCGGAAGGATCCTGGAACCTTCCCGCCTCGCGCCAGGACATGTTCGTCGTTCTGCGCATGGCCGACGGCACGACCGAGCATTTCAACGTCCGGCCCTGGTAGCGCGACGTTTCAAATGGCTAGCTGCTTATAATTGTTGATGAGTCCGGGGCTACTGCCCGTGAGCAGGTTCCTTGCACGCCTGACACGGGGCTTACTCCATGAGGGTGTAATGTCTTTCCGATTGTTCTTATGCTCGATTCTACCCGGAATTAGTTTAGGGAAAAAAAACCGAGGTCAGTTCACTGTTGGTGCCGATACTGCGAACAGTCCAAGATGCACCACCGTCCCTGGTTAGCAACATCTTGCCATCAACTCCCACCGCATAACCGACATTCAAATCGGTAAAAAAAACGGACTTTAAAGTTTTTTCAGTGCCACTTGGAAGCGATTTCCAAGTTACTCCTCCGTCAGTGGTTTTAATGATTGTTCCACCGATACCCACGGCGAAGCCTGTTTCCGGACCTGGAAAGAAAACAGAATTTAAGTACTGTCCAGTGCCGCTTGAAAGAGTCGCCCAGGTTTTGCCTCCATCGCTGGTTTTGATGATTGTCCCAGCGGATCCACATGCAAAACCTGTTGTGGCGTTTAGAAAGTGTACGGCATGAAGGAGTTCAGATGTAACTCGGGGTAGAGAGTCCCAATGGGATCCGCCGTTGACGGTTTTGAGTATCGTACCTTCATTGCCTACAGCGTATCCGGTCTCGGAATCGGTGAATGTAATCGAAAATAGAAATGGAGAAATTGGGAACCAAATCCATGAGGCACCACCATTCGAGGTTTTGGCAATTGTGCCAAACCCATTTAGAACATACCCAATATTGGGATTGGGGAAGCAAACAGAAGTCAAGGAAGTTACAAAGGCACCCGGAGGTTTAATGGAATTTGTATCCCATGAGATGCCGCCGTTTTTGGTTCTGACCAAAATGCCATTGTAATCGATAGAGAAACCGGTTTGAACGTTGGCGAAGTATACCGAAACGAAACTTGCTGAACTGACCTCGGTAGGACGGCTTGAAGCTGAATCCCACCTAATTCCGCCATCCTTTGTTTGAAAAATATTACTGCCCACGGCATAGCCGATTTGGCCATGTATTTTCAACGTCTGCTTCAATGTTTGAGACCAATTTCCGGCAGAATCCTGTTCTTGCACGTATAGGGTATATCCTTCACCGATTTCTAGATCGCTTAAAGGCGAATAGTTTTTTTCAGAAGTCGAAATCGCACCGACCTGCATTGAAGAATCGCCAAATTTATAACGGTACGCTCCATTTCCGCCACCGCCGCTGGACCAAGACCATGTTGGTCTTAAATTTATGGTATGAAGGGTGATGGACGATGCTACGGGAACATTTGGCGGTGTCAAATCAATCTGAATCGATTTTCCGGTGGTTAATGACCAATTTCCTGCAGAATCCTGTTCCTGGACATAAATTGTATGTATTCCCTCCGTCAATCCAGGTGCATTCGGGACAACTGTTACATTTGTTCCGGTTGTTGCGCCAATTGTCAATATTGAATCATCCATCTTATATCTAAACCATCCCCGACCACCGTTCCCGCCGGTCCTCCAGGTCCATGTGGGTTGCCTATCGTTGGTTGGACTTCTGATTGCAGATTCAAACAAAGGCGGATTTGGAGGAATAATATCGACGAACACTTGGGCGCTACCTGACAGTGACCAGTTTCCGACCGAATCTTTCTCTTGCACGTAGAGGGTATGCGCTCCATTTGCGAGGTTATCTGTAGGGGAAAAGGAGGTGTCCGTAGTGGCCATACTTCCGGTTTTCAAATCGGCATTATCCAATTTTAATCGGAAGGCCCCAGTTCCGCCTTCCCCGCGCGCCCAACTCCATACCGGTTTCCGTACATTCGTAATGATGGCAGGGCTTACCTTTACGATTGGGGTTCCTGGACCGGATAGGTCCACCCGAATGACAAATCGACCGGACGAGGACCAATTTCCCGCTGCATCACGTTCCTGCACATAAAGGGTATGAACATCCTCCTTAAGTACCTTGTCCGGAGTATAAGTGGTGTCGGCACTTTCGCTGACCCCCGTAAATTCGTCTTTATCGAGGCTGGATCGATACACGCCGACACCTCCCTTGCCTCCACTGGTCCAAGTCCAGATGGGTGTTGAAGATCCTGTTGCCGCGGGTCCTTTCACGATGGGCTGATTGGGAGCAGTGGTGTCGTAGTAAACTGTAATCGATGCGGAATAAACATTCCCCAACGAATCCTTGGCCGTACGCGTCACGGTATTGGCCCCCTCTTTCAGGATTTCCTTGAGAAACAATTCCTGGTCCTTTCCATCCACGCTCCAGGCTACCGCAATGGGCGATTTATTGGAATAGGAATTGTTCAAAGGGGCAAAAATATTGATGGCCGGGCCCTTCACTGCTTTCACCCGCTTCATTACCGTAGTGTCATTGCCCTCGGTATCCCGGACGTAGAAAAGGGCCGCTGTCTCTTTTTCCTGATCGTACTTGTAGGAAACCGATTTGATTTCAGCCGCTGAGTCGTCCCAAGCTCCATCCCCATTCAGATCCCATTTGAACCGATTCACGTTACCGTATTCCTGGGTGACCTTGGGAGTAAAGGTCATGGTCCGCCCCACTTGTATTGTGGTATCGCGGCCCACGTCCAGGATAGGAACATCCCGGTTGACCAGAATCAGGGAAGTGGATTTTTTCCCGCTGTCCGCCTTGCTCATCGCTCCAACTAGCGTCTTCCCTTCTGCAACGGGTCTGACCTTTCCTGCGCTATCCACGACGGCAATGGCGGAGGATGCGGTGGTCCATTGGATGAGCGACGACAAGGTGGTGGGATACAATTTAGCCTGAAGGGTTTTGGGCTCCCCGCCTACAATCAGCTTGAGCGTATCCGGGCTGACTCTAATGCTGTCCACCTTTTGGGAAGGAAAAACTGTCAGTTGCAGAGAGTCGGTTTTCAGTGCGTTTTCCAACGACTTCGCAACCACGTAGGTTACGCCTGCGCGGAGACCCGAAACGCGGCCATTCAGTATGGCAGCGACGGATGAGTCCCGGACAGAAAAATCTACCTCGGGATTGGCTTCCTCCGGACGCACCTCGACCTGCAAACTCTCCGCAGCCCCATCCACGAATAGATCCAGCTTGTTTTTCGGGAACCGTACGCTTTCCACAGGTACCGGGTCCGAAACGGAGACCATGGCCGAATCCGAAATTGTTTCGTCTTCCTTGGAAACAACCCTGACAAAAGCCGTTCCTCGCCTGAGCCCCTGAACCTGCCCCTCACCTGCAATGGATGCCACGGCGGTATCCACAATTGACCAGGACACGCCGCTGGCGAAAGCTGGAAACACCTGTACCGTGAAATGTCCGATTCGACCCTTTGCAGCCAGCTTCAGGGTGTCGGGCGAAAGTCTGAGACTATCCGGGAGCTTGGGATTCGGAAGCACCGTAATAGGGAGGTCTGCGTGTTTTGCGGTATCGGATTTGAGGGAAACGCGCAAGTACGCTGTGCCAGGTGCTACGCCCCTGAGGGCCATTGCGAATATCTCGAAAACCTTAGGGTTCGAGGAGGTCCAAACCAAGGACTTGTCCGCAAGGTCGGCCGGTTCCACCGTTACAATTGGAAGAGGGATGGTGGTCTTTTTAGGAAAATGCAATTCCTGCGCACCAAAGAGGACCTTGCTGGTGGGAAGAATGATCGGTTGATGGGTTTCGACTAGGTGGGTTTTCCCATCGTATACCCGGTCGACGCGATATGTCACTTGCCCACCCTGATACCCGATAATGGTTACGATCATCTTCCCGTCGAGGGCATGTGGAGCCGGTAAGTCGCGCAACTGATCAGCGGAAACGACCTTACCTTGGAACAGCACATCCAGGGTTTTCCCGCTGGTTTCCTTGAGGACGATTTGCACGGAATCATAGCGTGACAGGGAATCCACGAATTTTTCAGGCAGAGTAAAGGTATCGGGTTCTTGCTTGGTGAGGCAACCGAAGAAAACCGCCGTCAGAATGGCTAGTACCAGCCAATACCGGTAAGGACGAAAGTGTTTAATTGCCCAATTCATGATGATCTCCGGAAGAAGTCGATTCGGACAACAGGATATAGGTGGTTGCCGCGGCGGCAGTCACGCCGAGTCCCCCAAGCGTCCACCAGAACACGGGATGCGATTTCTTGCGGGGTTTGTAGATCGCGGTCGAATCCACGGCCGATCCGCTGGGATGGCCATACACGTCATGTTCCCTCACATATTGTTGCTGCTTTAGGAAATTCGATTTGACGTCCTTGAAGATGGCCTGGATGTTGTCGGAAATATACAGGTCGATGAGTTCAATGGTGGGCATCAGCTTGACCAACTGAACCATATAGCTTTCGGCCTTTTTACGCGTGGACGGATCGGCGGCATAGATGACGCTGAGATATTTGTAGACGAAGATTTGGTCGTCCTTGGTCGGATTGGGATATGCCTGGCGAAAGGTTTCCAGTGGAGGAAGAATCTGGGAAAACTCTCCTTCGAAATAGGCATGACTGATGGCGTTCTTGTCGAGGGTGCCGTCGACGTTAAAGCCGAAGGCGGCAAAGGCATGGGTGGACAAAAGTAAAATCGCAAATACGGTTTTCGTACGGAACATAAAAAGAGTTATTCCTTCTTGCGGATTAATATCATAGTCGGTACCCGGCTCATTTTCCCGTCCACAAACAATGAGCCATCAGTCACTTCATATATTTTAAGAGTGTCGCCTTTTCGGGAAAAGCCGTATTCCGTCGAGTCCGAAATAAAATAATCCAGTTCGAATGATGGCGGATAAAAAAGCCCGATTGTGAATTTCCTTTTGCTGGCGTTAAAGATGAATTCTTTTTGATCGGAAAATTCAACGCGCTCATTTTTGGTTCCAACATAGCGTCCTTCAAGGCACGTTTTTTCCGCAAAACTTTGCACGTCAACGACGGATCGGAAATTCGTTTTGGAATGACCATCAAAGCTGAATGCGAAGTGGGTTGAATCGATTCCATGAAATTCTGGGTGCGAGCCGACCCCTTCCACCAAATTAAGGAATCCGGATTTTCCAATCTTGAAAACGGGTCCGCCCTCATTGAATTCATAGATGGTTTTTAGCGTTGTCCCCCCTGTATCCACCCGGATTATTATCAATTGCGGCATCCTTGATTTGGCCGCCTTTGCCGGGGATCGGGTCGAGGTCAAGGTCTGTAAATATTCTTCGCTGGCGAAATCTCCGTTCTTTAAATCGGCCGCAACCGAGCACATCGAAAAGACGAAAAGCCATGTTGTCAGATACTTCATTTGCCTACGGAGCAGGAAGCCGCTTTCCATCTATTTTTGCGAACGAATGTACATTTTAACGATTTGCCCTGTGGGAGAGGAATCAGCAGAACGGTGCTGTTTGGGTCGCTGTCCGAAGCGCTTGTTCCTTTGGCTGCATAATTGCACTTGAGGGTTAACACTTCATGTGATGCCGGGTATTCGGAAAGTAGATACGTGCTGTCAGGGGTTTGTACCCAATCCTCGAGGATCTCCTCGGAAAAAACTCTTTCTTTGGGATCTGCGGTGTTACCCAAATTAATCCCTGCGCTTCTCAAAGGAAAGTTTCCTTTTGGCAGCTGCCCAAAAACCTGAGTGCTTTCAGGTAAATGCGTTCCCATTTTAAATTCTGTTGGACATGCAACGGTATTGGACTCAGAGGTCTCCCGTTGCTCAGCTTTGCATGCAATTATTGAAACTACGAGCAAGATTTGGGGACTAAAAAACTTCATCATATTTTTCTCTTCATGAATGGCTTCCACCGCTATTGGGTTAAAACGACGTAGTATTCTTCGCCATCATTGATCCAATTCGCCCGGTTTTCATGATTTCCGCCATCGATATCCGTCCAGTTCGTTTTTTTATTGGTTTCGTTTTCTGCATCTACGCCATATTTCTTCAACCTCGAATCAATCGAAGCCCCTTTCCATTGATCCATCATTTTTACACCGGCAGTGACGCTGGCATTTTTAGAATACTCATTGTAGTCATCATGCACCAAATAGATTCCCACATGAGACCTGCCTGAATTGTCACTATGGTATAGGCCGTCTCTCAAGGTTGCCACAACGGTTCCTTCCGACAATTCACCGGGTTTAAAATCGCAGACTCTTGGCCCTTTTTTCCAACTGATAGTCTGCGGCAAACCAAAATACCTGACGAAAGATACGCATTGGTTATTGAACCCATCGGGAAGGTCAGCCCCACTAGGGGATACTTTTTCGGGATTCAATTGGATGGCACTCCCTTGGTGCTTCTTGAAATCCTTTATGACGTAACCTTTTCCCTCATACCCATCAAAACTAATACGATCAAAACCCTCCGGATTTTTCTCGGCTTTCGGACTCTCGGGAACAGGATTTTGAAATCCTTCCCTCACCAGTTCATCATAGAAAAAGCACTTGATCCCCTCCGATGATCGCTTCCCGGCCTTTTTGCATTGCGCCTGACAAGCGGCATCGCTCCCATCCTGGCAGGGAAAATGCATCGGGAAATTCTTGTTCGGCACGATAAGGATAAAAGCCACACGGCAATTTTCCGGGGCAGCCTCCTTGCTCTCCTTGGCCTTGTTATTCGCCGCGCACCCCATCCAGGGATTCTCCGCCACTTTGCAAAACCGCGAAGCATCGATCTTGATATCGTGCTTGCCCTTCATGTATTCGGCAAAAAGCGCCTTCCTCGTTGTCGCGCCCTCCTTCTCGGATTCCGACACGCCAGTGCTGTTCCGGAATGCCTTGAAGGCGTCTTGCGTCTTCGGGCCGTCCTCCCCATCCGTGGCTCCGTGATAGTGCCCCAAGTCCTTGAGTATGGATTGCAGGGCTTTCAACCCCCACCTCTCCACGCTGTACAGCTTATCCCAAGTCGCCGCGTCATTGGTGATGAACGCGAACGCGCTTTGCGCCCGCCGCTCACTCAACCCCTTCGCATCCTTCTCGTCCTTATCGGAATGGCCGAATACGGCTATTTGGGATTTCTTCGGATATTTCTTGTCCCACTCATTGAATTTCGCTTCAACGGGCTTGAGGCTCTGCGCCCCCTTCGGAGGGATGAAGCTGGATTCCCGGTCGAATGCGATCCCGGGCACCAGGACATGATCCATTGATTTGAGCGCCATCTCCGACACTTGGCGGGATTGCTTCTCCCCGCTCAACATTTTGGCCAGCGAATGAACTATTTGAAAGAAGTATTCAACAGGGCCGTCCACGTAGCCTTTGGGTTTATACACCGGCACGGACATTACAGCAGTCCCGTCCGCCTGCGCATGACCTTCCCCCTTGGAAATCAACTCCGGCCCGGTGGGGGTTTTGGCAAAGAGTTCCACCCGGATCCGGGTGATTTCTTTTTTCGCGTCCGGCAGGGTCACATGCACGGAGATTTCCGCTTCTTGATGGAAGAGCGTATCGGGCTGCGTCCATTTAGCATCGGAAAGGACGGCAGTATCGGCTTTCACCGTATCTGCCGGTGAAGTCGCTTCCTCAGTAGGGAACTCGTACGTCTCTGGAGGAGGTTCGGGCGGTTGATTGGATTGCTCCCGATTCTCAAGGGTTTTCCGCGCGGTTCCGCCTCCACCATCGCCGCCATTGCTCCTGACGAGAACGCTGTCCGCCGATCGGGACGACGAATCCGGCTGCATTGGATTCGGGATGCCCATTTTCTCAAAATCCTTCTCGCCGGGACCCTTCATTGGATTTTTTGCTTTCTCATTTTATCTCCGTAAATCATGTACTACTTTTTCTTGGCGGTTCGGTATTTGCTCGAAGAAAAGGATCCTGGTTTCCTGTTTTCCCCAATTTGGGACTCTGATTCACAGAGTAGGATGTAATGGCGGCTCAGGAGAATGGTGTGGTCCAAGTCGTCCAGGAAACCAGAAGCCATCTGGGAGAGTTCCTCTGTCGGTTCAGGGTTTACGAGCTTTTTTTCGTTTGAAAAAACCATGTAAACTACCCATTCGTGTCGAGAAAATACATTAGACGTTCCCATGAACCGATTTTGTTAATGTTCAAAGGTTAGAAACCTGGCTCGAAGAATGGGCGTGATGGGGAACACAAAACTCTCAAGCTCGGCGCTCAAACCGGCATCATCTCCCTGGCCCGCGGTGCCGGACGCGATCTCTGGATCCGTGGCGGCCAGTTGGGCGGCGCCTGGCTAAAGGCCAACCGGGTCTTCGCGGTGGAATGCTTCGATACCCGCGGCGCCCTGATCGGGTCCGCGACCCATGCCGCGGAAGGATCCTGGAACCTTCCCGCCTCGCGCCAGGACATGTTCGTCGTTCTGC
>JBDSIO010000446.1:0-20615 GCA_039917895.1 Fibrobacteria bacterium
TGTCCCCCTGGGTATGCCAGGCGGGATATTCGAAGTCGATGATGTCGATGGCCGGTACGCCCTTGGCCTGGATCGGCATATGGTCGTCGAGCACCGAAGGGCCTGGACGCTGCTCGAAGGCCTTCAATCCCAACGACTGCGCCCGAGCCCAGATTTTCCGGACCCTCTCGGGGCTCTGCTTCAGGGAGTTCTGCTCCATGGGCAGCCGCAAGTCGCGGTCGCCTACCATGTCAAACAAAAGGACGTAATCCAGATTCGCGGCGGGCAGGTTGTCGGCAAAATAGCGGGCGCCGAGGAAATATTCTTCGATGTTGCCTTCGCTGCCGTAATCTTCCCCATCGAACAGGACCAAGAAGACGGTCTGCAACGGCGCCTTTTTCTTGAATTGATTCGCCAGCTCCATGATTATGGCTGTCCCCGACGCTCCGTCGTTGGCTCCCAGGATGGGGCTCCGGCGCAGCATTTCGCTGGCCTCCTGATCCGCGCGCGGGCGGGAGTCCCAATGAGCGCAGAAGACGATGGGCTTGCGCTTGGGATCCGAACCCGGAACCGCCACGATGAAATTGGTCAAGGGAACGGAATGGCCGTCTGCCATGTCCTTGTGGGTGAAGGTCTGCAGGGTGGGGGTAAGCCCCAGACTTTTGAAGTGCGCGGTGAAGTAGCCGATGGCGCGCTTGTGGCCTTCGCTTTCGGGGTTGCGCGGGCCCAAGGCGCATTGCTCCTTGAGGTATCGGTAGGCGCGCGTCGAGTCGAAAGCCGGGTCCGCGCCGTGGCGCTTCGACGGTAGGGCGGAAGGGGTGTTCAGGGTTGCCGTCAGCAATACGGCCATGAGCGGCAGGCATTGGATCATATGGTTAAAGTAAAAACTATCCCGGCGGAAGGCCTGCCTCTGGCTAACTTCGCAGGGGAAATTGGAGGAAGTTTGACACCTAACCCGCCAACTCCATCCTGCCACTCTTACATCCGCCTCACAGTATCAGGTTGACATCCCCGAACTCATGCCAGAGGTACTTTTCCTTCAACGCCTCGTCGTAGACCCTGCCCAGTTTTTCCGGGGCAAGGAAAGCGGACAGCAGGTCCAGATGACTGGCCTCCGGTTCGTGGAATCCCGTCAGCAAACCGTCCACGACTTTGAGATGGTAGCCCGGGGTGATGCGCAGACAGGTGCTGCCGCGCGCCTCCCGGACCCGGCCTTCCGCGTCCGCGATGCTTTCCAGGGCGCGCACCACGGTGGTACCGACGGCCACGATACGGCCGCCCCGCGCTTTGGCCCGGTTGATGCGCGCCGCCGCCGGCGCATCCAGACGGAATGGTTCCACCGAGGCGGGATGGCCTGCATCGTACTCCTGATCCATGAAGGACGAAAGCCCCGCGTGCAGGACCAGGAAAGCCGTATCGATACCCTGGGACCGGAGGTCCAACAAAAGTTTCCAGGTGAAGGCGCGACCTGCGGAAGGCATTTCCATCGAGCCCGGTTCACGCGCGTATACGGTCTGGTAATAATCCAGATCCCAAGGTCCATCTGCGTACCAATAGCGAACGGGGTTTCCCAGGCCGGACAAGGCGTCCATCAGTTGGGCCCCCTCCAGGGAGAAACGGATTTTCCAGAGGCGATCCACCAGCGGATCGCGTCCGATGGTTTCCGCCGAGAGATCGAACCTGGCCGACCCGCCCCCGGAGAACAGCAACCGGCAGCCCGATAGATCCCCGCCCCAAGGCTCGCCGCCGCCGCCCAAAGCCAGCGCCGACCAGGCGCCATCTTCCCATCGGCGGGCCAGCCGGATTTGCAGGCGCCGGCCCGCGCCGGATCCGGCGTATCGTTCCGCGGCCCTTTCCACCCGTCCCTCAAACCCGTCGGAAGGGGCCTCCAAGCGTTCGACCGAGGCCGCCAGGCAGGCAGGCAAGGTGCGGCTGGCGTTGAAGACCAGGCAATCCCCAGGCAAGAGGAAATCCGCGATCCGGTCGAAGCGCCCATGGATGAGGCGACCTTCGCGGCGATCGGTCGACAGCAATCGCACTCCGTCCCGGGTCAGCCCGCGTTTTTCCGGAGGCTCATGGGCGGAAAGGTCGTCGGGAAGGGTGAACCGGATGGGGGATTGCGCAACCATGGATCATCCCTCCCGGCCGGCGGGTTCGGCTTCAGGAGCGGCCTCTGCAGCGCTTTCGCGCAGAGCCTCGTCCGCGACGGCGCGCCAATCCTCCTGGGCCTGGAAGCGCCTGCCGGTAACGCCTCGCGACGCGTCCGATGCCAGGAACAGGAACACCTCGGTGACCGCGGCCGGATCCGCCCACTGCGTTGGATCCTCATCCGGTTCGGCGGCACGGTGCATGTCGGTATCCATGTTGCCCGGGTCCACGCGGTTGACGCGGATACCGGCGCCTTCGAGCTCCCGCGCCCAGGTCTGGGAAAGCCCTTCCAGGCCGAACTTGGAGATTCCATAAGCCCCCCAGCCGGAATATCCGGTAACACCCGCGTCACTGGTGACGTTGATGACGGCGCCGCCGTTTTCGATCATGGCCGGCAGCAGCTTGCGGGTCAACAGAAAGGGGGCGATCAGGTTCGTATCGAGCACCCGGCGGAACTCCTCCAGCGGATAATCCAGCAGGTAGGGCATGGGCGAGGGTCCCACCGTCGAGGCATTGTTCACGAGCACATCCAACCGCCCCTGGAACTCCGACAACAGGGCCGCCGACACGCTTTCGACGGCCTTGGTATCGCGCAGGTCCGCCGCCAGGGCCAATACCCGGGTGCGCGGGGAGAGCGCCCTGATCTCTTCGCGCACCTGGTAGAGGCGGTCCGCATGGCGTGCCACCAGCGCGATGCCCCCCGCGCCTTCACGCGCGAAATCCAGGGCCAATTGGCGTCCCAGTCCCTTGGACGCTCCGGTGATTGCGATGTACTTGCCTTCCAACCTTCTCATCATCCGCCTCCGTGGTTTTTCTTCATGGGTCCGCGCGTCCTGGGCGCGGGAACTATCGAATAGACGCAGCGTCGCGCGCCGGCCAGCATATGCTCCTCGCGGGTCACCTGAGCGCCGGGCCCCAACACCGTTCTGAAAACCTGCCATTCGCTTTGGCAGAATCCCTGGCAGGTCCTGGCAGCCACGCAGATGGGGCAATGGTTTTCGATCAGCCGGAAGCCGCCTTCCGGTGCGGTTTCCACTTCGGTCATATACCCTTCGCGATCGCGTTGGCGCGACAAAGCCATTACCTTCGCCTTGAGCCCCAATCCCGCAGGTATCAGTCGGGCGTAGTCGGCTTCCTGCTGGTGGGTGCGGGCATCGAGCAGCTTCTGCATGCCTTCGGCACCATAGACCTCCTGCAGGGATCCGAGCAAGCCCGCGGTCAGAACCGCATGGGCGTCAGGGAACACGCGGTTGGCCGCCACGGTCAACGCCCAACGGTGCACGGGCCTGCCACGTCGTCCCGGAATGGCGGGTTCGGGTTCGGCGAATACCAATTTCTCCTCGACCAGCGAAGCCAACTGCAATCCCACCGCCATGGGAGTGATGCCCAGACGTTTGGACAACGCTTTAGCCTCCTGGGCGCCATCGCGCTTTAGGATGTCCAGGATCGCATGACGGCTGTTCTTGGGATTCGTTTTCATGATCAAAATATACCGCCTTTTAAATATTTAGTAAAGAAATAACTTTATTAAATATGACGGACTTGTAATGGGTTGGAGCGCGCCTATTTCGACTTCGGAACAGCCTTTTTCCGGTGTTTCAGGGCAGGCGCGATGCAGAGAAAACGGGTGAGGGGGCGGTTAAGCCGGGTCCGGGGGATTGGGTTTAGCTACCAAGGTCCGACCATGCCGGTCAGTCCCCGCAAACGGGCCAGCGCGCCATGCCCTTGATAACCCTACGAGACGTGGATGATGGGGTTGCCCAGCTGCGAGCGGATGAGCGCGGTATTGATGCCTTCGCCGCCATAGGAGGCCAAAGGGGAGATTTCCACCAGTTTGCCTTTGAGTTCCGATTCGCCGACACCGGCGGCCACGGCCCATTTGTGGTGCAGATCCAACAGCAGACCGCGCGCGGAGGCGGGGCTGTCCACGCCGTCTTTGTTCTTTACAGGGGCGAATTCCTCTTCCCGCCGGACCAGCAGGCCCGCCATTTCTCCGGCCATGGGAAACAGGTCGAACATGAAGAGTTCGAACTTGTAGGCGTTGGGCGCGGGGGGCAAAACGGTGTTTCCGTCCGTATCCACGTAGGCGATCTTCTTATGGGCTACGTGGAAGGGCAGGGAAGCGCCCGCATGGGTTTCCAGGAAGGCGCGCGTGAACAGGTGCATGGCGATGTTGGCTGAATCGTAAAGATACCGCCCTTCGGCGGTCTTGGAATAGATCATCTCCTCTGTCATCTCCGAGTATTCCAGCACCGAGGGTTTGCCGTTGCGCAGGCAGAGCACTCCGACCTTTTCTTCGGGTTGGATCTTGATCACGGCCTTGCTCGCCGCGGGTTTGCCTTCGGAGATGGCGTATCCGACGAAATGCGGGTCGCAGACGCGTACCAGGGCGTTATCCACACTGTAGAAGAAAACCTGCTCGATGCCACGCTTCTGCATATCGGCGAGGGCGCCGCTTTTGGCAAGCGCCAGAAAACACCCGCCATTGCCGTTAGGTCCCATGGACAGCTTGCCTTTGGAGGCCAACAGTACTTTGCCGGTTTGATCCACCACGGGCATTTCACCCTGCTTGAAGAACATCACGTCCCGCTCGGAAAGACCGAAGAAGCGGCGTTCCTTGAAAAAACCGGTGGTCTCGGCGTGGTTGTCCCCGCTGGTCATGATGTACCAGGGAATGGCCCGGCCGGCCTGTCGGGAGAGCCTGAGGATGCGTTCGGCCTGGAGCTGGAACAGGGATTTGCGGGAGGGCAGGCCGATGTCGAAGACCCCCTTGGGCCCGCTGTGCCCAAGGCGCGTACCCTGCCCGCCGGCCACCAGGAAAGCGGCGACCTTGCCGTCTCGCAGCGCGCGCATGCCCTGGTTCGCGAGGGCGGCCCGTTCCATGATGGGAAAGCTGTCCCAGGGTTTGGCCCGCAGTGGTTCGATGGTCTCGCGGGACCCGGAGTCGGCATGGTTGCGGACCAGGTCGTTATGCAAGGCCGCCAACTCAGCGAAATCGACCGCCAGGATCTGATCGATGAGCGCGTCCTGCTCGGGGAGGGTCAGGCCGTCAAAGTGGCCCAACAGATGTTCTTGTCCGTATCGGGAAACGGCCTCGCGGGCCAGCTTCAGTTTTGCGTTGTCCGGCATCAGGCCTGCAATCCCCCGGTTATGGCCGCTGGCATCCCCTGGAATGTTTCCCGGCCGGTCAGGGAAAGATAAGCTTTTTCCCGACCGTCCCGGAAAAAAGCTTTCCAGGTAATCGGGGAAGGTCAACGCACCTTGAAGAAGATGAGGCTGCCGATGATGAGGGCCAGGATGGAGACGAGATGGAAACGCCAGATGATCTTGGAGTTCAAGGCATGCCCGGATTCGAACTTCTGCTTCCATTTGAGCTGGTAGTGATGGTGCAGCGGCGCCCGCAGGAACAGCCGTCTTCCGGTCTTATCCTTGCTGAACTGCTTAGTGATCTTGAAGCCCGTGATTTGGAGCAGCACGGACATGGCTTCTGCCAAGAACACCACGCCCACCACGGGCAGGAAGAGTTCGATCTTTAACAGGACGAACATCATACCGATGGCTCCGCCGAAGCCGATGGAGCCCGCGTCACCCATGTAGATCTCGGCCGGGGGGCTGTTGTACCAGAGGTAGGCCAGCATGGACCCGACGATGGCGGTGCAGATGGGAAAGAGTTCGTCCCCCCCGGGAATGTGCGGGATCAGGAAGTATCGGGCGAAGATGGCGTTGCCGGAGATGTAGGCGACCATGCCGGCGAAAAGGGACGTGGTGATTATTGGGACGGATACCAGGGAGTCGAGTCCGTCCGTAAAATTGGCTCCGTTGGCGCTCGAGGTGGTCACTACGCATATTAACAGCATAAAAGCCCAATTCGGCAAATGCGGAAACCAGACCTCGGGCTTCACGAAAGGCATGGTAAGATGGCCCGAAAGGCCCGGAATGAATTTGTAGGCGAACACGGCGACGATCATGGAGAAGAGGAAGTAGAGGAACAGCCGGAGACGGGCGGAGATGCCGTCCGCCTTAAGTTGGTAATCGGCCCTGGTGATTCTCCCCAAGGCCACCAGTTTCTTGTTGTGGACCTTCATCACGTCGTCGATGCCGCCGATGGTGGCGTATGCCAGGAGGATGACCAGGGCCGAAATGGAATAGGCGTTGAGCTTGACGAAACAGAGCGAGGCAATGAGCACGGCGAAGACCAGCAGCATTCCGCCCATGATCGGGGGCGATTTGCGCTTGCCGTGATCGAAGTCGGCGGTGGCGTCCAGATGGTTGAGCATGGCGATAAACTTGGGCATCCCCAGGAAAACCAGCAGGGCCGCGAACAGCGACGCCGCGCCCGCTCGGAACAGCCGGTCCTCGAAGAGATTGATGTGGGTTAGCGAGAAAAGGTAGTGGCTGAGCATTCTGTTTGGTCGATCCTTTAGAAGGAAAAATGAAAAATGAAAAATGAAAAACTCAAATTGGGGAGACAAGCTGGAACCGGGAAGCGCACCTCGCTGAAAGCAGCGAAGCGGCACTGATTGCCCTGCCGTGCTGCTATGCCGCCCATCTTTTCATTTTCCGATCTTAAAATTTTCATTTTTCATTTTTCATTTTTCATTTTGAATTCTCTCATTTCATCCAGTCGCCGCAGCGCCCTTCGCCGCCAACCGCACCTTGATCTCGCTATACAAATCCTTCAAACTGTCCTCGATGGAAATAATGGGTTTCCACCCGGTCAGGCTCATGATCTTTTCCGGGGAACCCACAAGCAGAGGGATGTCGATGGCGCGTTCCAGGGCGGGATCGATGCGGGTCTCGATGGGGCAGCCGGAGAGGCCGATCAGGTATTGGACCAGGTCGCGGATGGTGCGGGCCTTTCCCGAGCAGACGTTGTAGACCTCACCGGTGCCGGCACGCTTGGCGAGCATGGCGATGGCGCGGGCCTGATCGCGCACGTCCAGATAGTCCCGGGAGACGTCCAGATTACCGGTGTAGATGGCGGTTTCACCGTCGTACATTTCGATGGATGCGATCTGGGCCGCCACCGAGGGCAGCACGAACTTGCGCTCCTGGTAGGGCCCCGTAGAGCTGAATGGCCGCACGGTGACGATGTCCAGATTGTGCGCGTGGATGTATTGCTTGGCCAGCAATTCGCAAGCGGCCATGGCCGTGGCGTACGGCGTGAAGGGGATGGGCGGATCGGTTTCGCGGTGGATCACGTCGACCACGCCGCGGCCGGCTCCGTAGATTTCCGAAGAGCTGACCAGTAGCACCCGCGCCTTGGGCACGGTGAGCCTCACCGCCTCGAAAAGGTTCTGCGTGCCCAGGATCAGGAATTGCAGGATGGCGTTGGGCCGGGACTGGGAGCTGCCCAGGGAGAATCCCTGGGAGACCATGTGGTAGATTTCGGTGGGCCGATGCTCGCCGAGCACCTGGACCAGGTTCTTGCTGTCGAGCAGATCGCCGGTGATGTAGGTGACATGCTGGAGGGTGGCGTTCGGCTCCGGATCCTCGCCGGAATAGGAAACCAGGTTACCCTTGCCGTGGGAAAGCAGACTGAGCAAGTGGTAGCCCAGGCAGCAGGTCCCCCCGGAAAGGAAGATGCTCATGCGCCTTTGCCTTCCCTGGCGACGGAGAGCGCCTCCAGGACCTTTTCCTTGGGCACGTCGCGGACCGGAACCACTTCGCCGATGCGGGTGGGAAGGATGTAAACGCGGCTGCCCGCGTCGACCTTCTTATCCAGGCCCATGGCGTCCCAGGCCTTGCCTTCGTCCAACCTGTGCGGGAACTTCCCGGGCATGCCCAGTTTTTCCATCAGCGCGTTCTGGCGGGCTTCCGAAGCGGCGTCCAGCATGCCCAGCATCACGGCCAGGCGCGCGGCGACGCGCATGCCCAATGCGACGGCCAGGCCATGCGGAATCGCGCCATACCCGCCCACCACCTCGAAGGCATGGCCGAAGGTATGTCCGTAGTTGAGGATGGCACGGCCGCCTTCCGCGGTTTCCCGTTCGTCCCTGCCCACTACCTCGGCCTTGGTCGCGCAGGAGCGCAACACCACTTCGCGGAGCAGGTCCGGGCGCTTTGCGAGAATGCCTTCGGCGTTGGCTTCCAGGAAGCCGAAAAAGTCCGCGTCCCGGATCATGCCGTACTTGAGCACCTCGGCCATGCCCGAGAGGAATTCCTCGTGGGGCAGGGTGGAAAGCGCGTCCAGGCTGATGGCTACGGCCTTAGGCTGATAAAACGCGCCGATCATGTTCTTGCCCAGGGGATGGTTCACTGCGGTCTTGCCGCCCACGCTGCTGTCGACCATGGAAAGCAGGGTGGTGGGCGCCTGGATGAAATCGATGCCGCGCAGGTACACGGCGGCGGCGAAACCGACCATGTCGCCGGTGACGCCGCCGCCGAAGGCCACCAAAGTGGTCTTGCGCGGATAGGCGTGGCGGAGCATGAAGGTGAAAAGCTTGTTCAGCGACTTGAGGCTCTTCTCCTCTTCTCCCGACTTGAAGAAGAAGATTCGGCAATCGCCGAGGCTGGAGCGCAATTGCTCGAGCATACGTTTCTGGTGGTTCTTCAGGTTCTGATCGGTGACGATCAGGAAGCTCTGCGCGCAGCCCGATTTGGCCGCGATGGAATCGATATGCCCGGCCAGGTCCGCTTCCACGTAGATGGGATAGCTGCGGTCCGCGAGATCGACCTTCAGGGGCTTAAGTTCTTCCACCTGCAGGCGGTGGATGATCCGCCGCGTGAGCACGTGATGCGGGATCTTCTCGTCCGATTCGAATTGCATGTCGGCGAGATCGTAGAGGGGCTTGCGGACGGCGAGCATCTCCTTGATCTTGGCCATCTTGTCCGCGTCGTCGAGGTTGGCGAGCAGGGGACGGCTTTCCTTTTTGCGGTTGACGCGTTCGAGGATCACTTCAGGGGAGGCGTGCAGGCCGACCAGCACGCCGTTGCTGCGGATGAGTTCGATGGCTTCCGGATTGATCAGGGTGCCGCCGCCCAGGGAGGCGACCATGGGGCCCTGGCCGGCGACTTCGCGCAGCGCGTCCACTTCCATGCGGCGGAAGGCGGGTTCGCCGTCCTCGGAGAAAATGCGCGGGATGGTCTTGCCGGTCTTCTCCTCGATCAACTTGTCGATGTCGAAGAATTTCCAGCCCAGGGATGCGGCCGTCAGGGAGCCGATGCGGCTTTTGCCCGAGGCCATGAAGCCGGTGAAATAGATGTTCCGAGCGAGGGGGAGAGTCATTTTCCGGTTACCGTGGGCTTAAGGGTCTTCCGAGACCCCTTTGCCGGCTGAGGGCATGGGGGCGGATTTGGGTCTGGGTTCGCCTATGCCGCGCGCCAGTCTTTCCCGCGCCGCGGCGTAGAACATGGCTGCATCCGGCTTGATGCCGGTCCAGAACTCGAAGGAGGCGCGTCCCTGATGAACGAGCATGCCTAGGCCGCCGACGACCTTGAGCCCGCGCGCTTCGGCATCACGGAGCAGGCGGGTCTTCTCGGGGGCGTAGACGATGTCGTAGATAATCTGGCCGTCGATAAGGTCGTCGATTCCCAGGGGGCTGGCCTCGGTGTTGGGGTGCATGCCCACCGGGGTGGTGTTCACCACCACTTGGATTTCGTTCCGCACCGAGGCGTAGTCGGCCAGCGTGATGGCTTCGGGAGCCGGCAATGCGCCCGAAGCTCCTTGCAGACCAAGGCGATCGGCGATTTCCGCGGCCAACACCCGTGATTTCTTCAAATCGCGTCCGACCAGGATGATCCGGCTGGGGCGGTCCTGCATGAGCAGGGCGTAGGCGATGGTGCGGGCGGATCCGCCGTTGCCGAGAATGGCCACCGTCTGGCCGATGAAGCTGTGCCCCTTTTCGCGGTAGCCTTCCAGGAACCCTTCGGGATCCGTGGTGGTGCCGATCAGCTTGCCGCCCTCGTTGAGGATGGTGTTGACCGCGCCGATGATGCGCGAGCTCTCCGTCACCTCGTCCAGGAAAGGCATGACAGCCTGCTTATGCGGCAGGGTGACGTTGGCGCCGCGGAAGTTGAATACCCGGATCGCATCCATGGCCGTCTTGAGTCCCTCGGCGGGCACCCGCAGCGGGACATAGGCGAAGTCCAGGCCGTTGTGCTCGAAAGCCGGATTGTGCATGGCCGGAGAAAGCGAATGCGCTACGGGATCCCCGAGCAGGGCGATGAGTCGTGTGGTTCCTAGGATTTCCATGGGGTGCCGGCTTGGTCCATTGGTTTCAGGGCCGAGTCTTTCGCAGGGAGAACGTGGCGGAGATCAAACCTTCCAGAAAAAGTAATAATAAAGCCGCGAGCAGGAGCATAGGCCAGAGCCTGCGCGTCGAAGCCGGAGCCGAAATCGGACCATCGGGAGAAATCACCCTAACCCTTCCGTGGTAGGATTTCAGGGCCATGAGCAACTTCGACCTGGCATCGATGCCGTTGCCCGCCTCCACGCCGGGCGGGTCCCCGCCGTTTGCGCGTTCGGCCAGGTTCACGGCGAAGGCGAGAGTGTCGCGGCCCGTCAGGATCAAATGGATTCCCAGCTGGTCGAAGGGCCCGATTCGCAGCCGCGCGCCGTCGCTCCGGACCTTGGTGAACGGGCGTCCTTCCGGATCGCGGACTTCCACCCCGTTGACGGTTGCTGTCGGGCCGGAACTTCCCGAAGGGCCGGCGGCTTGCGAGGCGCGCGCATCCCCTTGGTTCAAGGCAACCGTATAGATGGAATCCGATGCCACCGCGAGATTGACGGCCCGCTCGCCGGCGCCGGCTTCCTGAAAGGCCCGGTGCAGCAGCGGGGTAAAAGGGCTTACGCCGATATCGGACCATTCCAAATCGTCGATGTCCGTGGTCCATAGCAGCGCTTGCCCGCGATGGAAATCCCGGCAGGCCAGCAACGCTCCCTCCTGTCCTCCCTGGGCCAGCAGGATGCCGGTTCCCGAATCCGGCAAGAAGGCGAAGCGTTTCCGGACCACGCCCAGGCTTCCCGGATCCAAAGGCATTTTGCCGATCCGTTGCAGCGCTTGGCGGTTCGCTGTCACCGGGACCGGTGGAGAGCCGGATGCCGTTTCCACCAGATTGCCCAACCTCCCCAGGCGCAAAGGTTGCAATAGAAAGCGGTTCAGCATCGGGATGTCGCTTTCACGGCCCACACCGATGATCAGCCGTCCGCCCTGTTTTACGAATTCCACCGATTGGGCGTAGGCATCCGCCCGGGTCCCGCGTTCCGCCGAGAGGTACACGAGGCGCAACTCTCCGCGCCCACCGCGGCCGCCCGAGCCCCCAAGATCTCCACCGGTCCGCGACGGACTCCATGGAATGTCCTTGGAAGCGGCCACGTGCACGATGCGGCGGAAATAGGCTTCCCGTCCCAGGCTCGGCAAGGAGGCGAAAGTGCTGCCGGAGTGGGCGAGGATCCATCGTCCCGCATCGGGAAAGCAGAAGAACAGGTCCGGCGCCGCAAAGCCGGAATTCCGCGCCGCCAAGCCTAGTGCCGCTGCGCTCTCACTCCCGCCCTCATCCTCACCCTCGCCCGCGGAAAGGCTGAACCTTCCCACCGTCCTGGATCCATCGCCCAGGGGCAAGATCGCTTCCGCGCGGCCTCCCGCCACGGCCGCCTCCTGGAAGGGCCTGCCGTTCAGGAAAACCCGGGCGCGGCGTCCCGAAGCTTCGATGGTATCCTCTACCCGCGCCGAAACGCGCAAGGTGGGCGCATCCTGGGACGGAGTCGACCTCAGCGAGGAGAAGGCGTTGAGCCGCGAGGGCGTTGCGCCGTAATCGGCCAACAACACCTGCAGACCTGGGGAGTCCTTCAAGGCGCGCTCGAGTACAGCTTGCGCCGCAGCCGCATCGTTCCAGTCGAAAACGGGGAGCAGCAGCTGAGCGGTCCCGGGGTCCGTTCCCAACGCCTCCACGGCCCTGCGCACACCGTCCAAGTAGTCTCCGAACCGTTCCGAAACCTCCAGGGCGCCGGGCCCATCCGCGATCACGGGCACGGTCCGGCTCTTAACGGCTTGGGCCGAATCCCATGCGCGCAAGCGGCGGATTTGGGTGTCCAAGGCCGGACTCCGGGATTCGCGGTCGCTTCCAGGCGCCGCCTCGGCCGTCCCGGTCCCGCCCACTGGGCCCGTTCCCACGAAAGCCAGGCGTCCATAAATGCCGTTATGGATCAGCGCCACGGTGATATCGGGCTTAACCCCGTTTTTGGGGGATCCGGACTTGCCGGCTTCCATGGCCGGATTCGCCAACGCCAGCAACAGGCACAGGATGAGCAAAGTGCGGATGATCAGCAGCAGCAGGTTCTTCAGCCGGTGCCGGTGCATGGACTTGGAGAAGCGTTCCTGCACCAGCAGCAGGCTGGGGAAGGGCTGTTTGCGCAGGCGTTGCCGTCCCAGGAAATGGATCATCAGCGGCACCGCGAGCGCCGCGCCCAGCCAGAGGCCGATGGGGTTGAGGAGGGTGAACATGGATCAGGACCGGTGCAAAAGCTGGCGCATGGCCTGGAAATACGGCAGGGTGGTTTCCACGCGCTGGAATTTCACGTTAAGGTTGAAGCATTCCGACTTCAAGGTACTGGTATGCGCGGCCAGGGTTTCCAGGTATTGCGGCTTGAGGTGACGGGCGGAAATCTTCACCGTTTCCCGCGTCTCCATGTCTTCCAATTCCAGGTTCGTGCCGTCCAGGAAGGCCGTCTCCGCCGGCGCCAACACCTGCACCACCGTGGTGGCGTGGTTTTTGAAGCGCACCTCCTTGAGTCCGGTGATGATGGCGCGGGGATCCTGCCACAAATCCGTGAACAGGAAGGTCATGCTTCCCGATCGCAGGCGAGCGGCCATCCGGCCGAACAGGGCTTCCAGATCAGTGACTCCCTTCGGCTCCAGGTTTTCGAGCATCTGCAAGGCCTGGCGCAGATGGGCGGCGTTGTTTCGGGGCGGCAGGAAGCCGGCCGGATCTCCCGCTCCGTAGGCGATCGAAACGGCATCCCGTTGCCCGTAAGCCATCAGAGCCAGGGAGGCGGCCATCACCTTGGAGTATTCCAGCTTGGAAACTGGACCGCCCTCCGAGTATCCCATGGAACTGGAACTGTCCAACACCAGGTATACGGCGGCGTTGGTCTCGTCGCGGTATTGACGCGTGACCAATTGATCATTCTTTCCGTAGACCTTCCAGTCCAGGAACTTGATATCGTCTCCGGGCACGTAGCCCTTATACTGGGAAAACTCGGAGGAGAATCCATGGAAGGGAGAGAGATGGCGGCCGGCCATGGTGCCTTCCAGCACCATTTTGGCCTTCAAGGCCAGCCCTTTCAGGCTGGACAGATAGGCGGGACTGAGGACGGCGTTCAGATCCATGTCGGACCATCGTCACCGAAGAAAGTCGGGCGCCCGACGCCCGACCTTCGGATTGGAGTCCCGGGCGTGCGGGGCGACATTTTCACCCCGGTCCTTCTTCCGCTGCCGATTCGGTTTCCACGTCTTCCGCGGGCGCTTCCCACCCCGGATGCGAATTCGGTGCGTGTTCTTCGATGGCTTCCGCGAACTTGGCCTGGTCGTAGAAATCGCGGATGCGTTCTTTTAGCACGTCGAGGCCGATCTTGCCCTCCGCTGAGATGAAGATCGTCTGCGGATGATGCGCCTTGAGGAATTCCAGCCGTTCCTCCGGAATCAGGTCGATCTTGTTGAAAACGGAAACGCGCGGCACCTCGGCCGGGCACAGCTCGGTCAGGATGCGGGCGGTGATCTCCATCTGTTCCTCGTAGTCTTCCGCGCTGGCGTCCACGATGTTCAGGATCAAAGTGGCCTGGGCGACCACCGAAAGCGTGCTCTTGAAGGATGCCACCAGGCCCACCGGCAGTTTACGGATGAATCCCACGGTATCGGAAAGCACGGCGGTCTTCTGCGGGCCGAGCCACACCTTGCGCGTGGTCGCGTCCAGGGTGGCGAACAGCTTGTCCGCAGCTTCCACGCCCGCACGCGTCAGGGAGTTCATCAGCGTGGATTTTCCCGCATTGGTATACCCCACGAGGGCCGCATGGAAGGTCGGGATGCGCCGGTTGTGCTGGGCTACGCGGATGTCTTCCATCTTCTCCAGCTTGCGGTTCAGGTCGGCGATGCGCTTGCGCACCAGGCGTTTGTCCGTTTCCAACTGGGTCTCGCCCGGTCCCTTCATGCCGATGCCCACGCCGCCCGCCTGCCGGGACAAATGGGTCCAGGCGTTGGTCAGCCGCGGGAGCATGTATTCCAATTGCGCGACTTCGACCTGAACCTTGGCTTCCGCCGTGCGGGCGTGCTTGGCGAAGATATCGAGGATGATGCCGCTGCGATCCAGGATCTTGCAGTTGATCTTGGTCTCAAGCTTTTTCACCTGCGAGCCGCTCAGGTCCTCGTCGAAGATCACCAGGTCGGCCTGGTGCCGCGCGACCATGTCCGCTATTTCCGCGACCTTGCCTTCGCCCACCAGGGTGGACGGGTCCATGGTCTCGCGCCGCTGCATGGTGGTCTCCACCACCACCGCGCCCGCGGTATCCGCGAGGCGGCCGAGCTCGGCCATATGCTCGCGCGCGACCTTCACGGAAACGGCGCGCGTGGCGACGCCGACGAGGATGGCTTTTTCTTTATCGACTTTGGTGGTCTTAAGCTTTGACATGATGCTTCTGGAAAAGAGAACTCAAAATGAAAAATGAAAAATGAAAAGTGCAAAATGGAAGAAAAACGCAATCTGCGGATCCGGTTGTTGAGCTATTCAGGCTGGTTTTCCCTCTCCTAAACTTTTCATTTTTCACTTTTCATTTTTCATTTTGCCTTCTATCCGGTCCGCATCCGCGAGACCTATTCCCACTCAATCGTTCCAGGAGGCTTATGCGTGATGTCGTACAGCAGCGCGCCCACGCCCGCGGCCTTGAGCCGTTCCCATAGCTTGTCCAGTAAAGGGAAGGCGATGATGGCGAAGCGCGCGGTCATGGCTTCAGAGGAGACCACGGGGCGCAGGACGATCACGGGCTTTCCGCCCTTTTCCATCGGCACCAATACCACGGGCATCTGCCAGATGGAAGCGTACAGATTCTCTTCCGTCAGGAACTGCGTGCAGATATCGTCGGCCTCTCGCAGAAAATCCAGGCGCGATTTCTCGCAGCGCGCAACCACGGATTTGTACCCGCCGGAAAGCGCGCCCAGCTCGAGTACCACGCGGTTCACTTCGCGCACGCGGTTGGTCAGAGCCACGGAAAGTTTGTCGGCCTGGTCCCAATCGCGCGGGCCCTTCAGCAGGCAGGGATGGGCGTAGGTGCGGCCGTCGCCTTGCACGCCTACGCTTTCGATGGGGAGTACTTCGCCCGCCAACCCTTCGGCGGCCAGCAGTGCTTCAACCTTGGCCGTCACCTTCGGATCGACGGAGCGACCGGCGTCCTGGTTGCATAAAAGCCGCACGCCCAGTCCCGGCCCCGGGAAGGGATGCCGCCAGATCAGTTTCGGCGGGATGCCCAACAGCAGTCCCAACTCGCGCACTTCATCCTTGTACAGGTCCGCCAGCGGCTCCACCACCAGGCCCTTTTCCAGAAGCTCCATGATGGCGCCCACGCGGTTGTGATGGGTCTTGATCACGGCCGCATGCTTGGTCGCGCCGCTCTCGATGGTGTCGGGATAGATGGTGCCTTGCGCCAGCAGCCATTCTTCCGGATTCAGGTCCAAGGATGCCAACGCATCGTCCTTGACCGTCAAGAAGGTGTCGCCGATGGCCTTACGCTTCTGCTCCGGACCGTAGATGCCTTCCAACGCCTTGAGGAAGTCATTGGCAGCGTCGCGCACCTTCAGGTTATGGAAACCTTCGCGGTTCATGAATTCGATCACGTCCGCGCTCTCGTTCTTGCGCATCAGGCCGTTGTCGATGTGCAGGCCCAGCACGCGTTCCGGACCCAGGGCCCGGTTCAGCAAGGCGAACGCCACGGTGGAGTCCACTCCGCCCGAGACCAGTAGGAATACTTTGCGTCCTTTGGCTTGGTCGCGCAGCTTGGCTTCCAGCGAACCCACGTAATCCGCCACCTTCCAATCGAAGGCGCAACCGCAAATCACCAGGAAATTCTTGAAGATGGCCATGCCTGCTTCGGAATGCGTCACCTCGGGATGGAATTGCAAACCGAAGATTTTCCTGGCGTCGTTGGCGACCGCCGCCAATTTGCAATCGACGGTGGATCCAACGGCGCGAAAGCCCGCGGGCAAGGTCTTCACCTCGTCGCCGTGGCTCATCCACACTATGGACGATTCGGACAATCCGGAAAACAGGGGATGGCCACGGTCGGGTCGGAATTCCGCGGGGCCGAACTCGTGCACGTCGCCGCGCTCGACCTCGCCGCCCAGCTTGTAGCAAATCAACTGGTGTCCGTAGCACAGGCCCAGCATGGGCAATCCCGATTCCAGGATGGCCGCGCTGACGGTGGGCGCTTCCGAATCATATACGGACGAAGGCCCGCCGGAGAAAATCAGGCCCGAAAACCCGCGCAATTGCCCGGCATCGCTCTGGGACGAAAGTACTTCCGAATACACGCCCAATTGCCGCACGCGGCGGGCGATCAAATGGGTGTATTGCCCGCCTAAATCAACGATTCCGACTTTTTCCATGTGGAGGAGAATATAGGAAACGGAGGGACTGGAAGAGAGAGTTCAAAGGTCAATGCGCAAAGTTCAAAGTGCAAAATGAAGAGATGGGCGGCGGGGGCAAACGGCATTTGTAGCGGTCGACACCGCTCGCGAGCCCTCGCTCCCGGCTCACAACCCCTTGGGGTTGTTCGCAGCGTTCGATGCCGCTTCCAAGGGTCAGGAGCTCCGCTCCCCAAGCATTTGGAAAACGGTCTTATACCTTCAATTTTGAACTTTGCAATTTGACTTCTAGCCTGGGGTAGCCAACAAACGAGCGACCTCGACCAGGCTTTTAACTCCCCACCCCGTTCCTCCCGGTTTGTAATATTTCCAAGTAGACGTAGTGAAGGCCGTGCCGGCTATGTCCCAGTGCGACCAGGCGGTCTTGGCGGGTACGAATTCCTGCAGGAACAGGGCGGCGGTGATGGCGCCGGCTTCCGGCTTGCCCACGTTCTTCATGTCGGCGACGGGGTCGTCCAGGTATTCCCGGTATTCCTCTTCGAGGGGCAGTGCGCAGAATTTCTCGCCGGCGTTTTCCGCGGCCTTGAACATGGTCTGGGTGAATTCCGGGTCGTTGCTGAACATGCCCGCGATCGAGGGGCCGATGGCGCGCACGATGGCGCCGGTCAGGGTGGCCAGATCGACGATATGGGTGGCGCCCAGGGAACCGGCTTCGGCCAGGCCGTCGGTCAGGATCAGGCGGCCTTCCGCGTCCGTATTGTCCACCATGATGGTCTTGCCGTTCTTGGCGGTGAATATGTCGCCGGGAAGCACGGCGGCATTGCCGGGGCGGTTCTCGGCCAGGCAGAGCACGGCGCTGACCTTGATCGGCAGCTTCAGGACGGAGATGGCGCATAGCGCGCCGAGCACGGTGGCCGCGCCCGCCATGTCGCATTTCATTTCCCACATGCCTTGGCTGGGCTTGATGCTGATGCCGCCGGTGTCGAAGGTGACGCCCTTGCCGACCAGGACCAAATGGGGCGCGTCCGCACCGCGCTTTGGCGCGGACCTGGCCTTGCCGCCGTCATACCCC
This sequence comes from Fibrobacteria bacterium, assembly GCA_039917895.1. GTDB lineage: Bacteria > Fibrobacterota > Fibrobacteria > UBA11236 > UBA11236 > Chersky-265. The sequence continues at coordinate 17,770 of JBDSIO010000446.1, forward strand.
AAGGTCACCATGCGCGGCGGGCGATCCGAGCCTTTGCCCACGGTCCATAAACCCATGTAGCCATCGCTCTGGAGCTTCTTTTCGTCGCGCACCTTTACGGTGAGGTTGAATTCCTTGGCGGCCTTGCGGGCGAATTCCGCGAAGTCCTGGGGATCCAGATGGGAGCCGGGTTCATTGACCAGGTCGCGGCACACATTGATCTGGCGGCAAATGGCTTCCGATTCCGCTAGGGCGGTGGCGTTTCTTTTCAGGCCTTCCCCCGAAGAAAGGAGCACGATTTCCAAGCCGCCGCCCGTCTCCGCCTTTTTGTCGCTCTTGTATTTGCGGAAATCGTAGGCTGCGATCAGGAAGCCTTCGCACAGCGCGCGGAATTCCTTGGCTGGGAATTGATCTACCGATACGGCCATGCGTGTGAGGGAGCGGCTTTTCAGCCATTCTCCGATGCGCGATGCCGCGAGCCGTATGCGATCTTCGCGGTTGAGCCCTTTTTTCGCGGGCAGTTGGAAAACGGCTATCAGCTGCTCCCCTTCCGCGATCAATTCCAAAGAATCGTTCAAGACCTTGGCGGCCTGGTTTTTCAAGACTGTCTGGACCTTGGCTTGCAGGTTGGACCGGTCCCTGGGTAGGTTGCCGAGCAGTTTATCCTGTTCCGCCAGGAGAACCAAAGCAGGGGCCCCCTGCGAGCGATATTTTTCAATTACTTCCAAAATCAGCTTCATTTAGGTCCCCAAATTCGATTTTCCCAAAAAATACTCTGATTATCTCATGGTTTAATCATTTTGTCTCTTTTGAGCTTAACTCCAGAAAGCGCACTGCAAATATCTGGTGTATAATTTGCTTTTGTAAAGTTTAGGCTGCAAAGAGCACGGTAAAATGCAACAAAAGACGACAAAAGCAGCATTTGTCTATTTTATTTGTCAAAAAATGACAAATATGGGATCGGGATAATGAAAGATTTTACGGTCCATCAGGCGCGCATCATGGCTGCCTTAACCGAGATCAGCAAGCTGTTCAGCTCTTCCCTGGATTATAAGGAAGTGGCGAACCAATGCCTGCGGACCTTGTCCGAAACCTTGGATTTGGAGCGCGGCACCCTGCTGATGCCCACCACGGATCGGAAATTCCTGGTCATCAAGGCCAGTGCAGGGTTCAGTCCCGAGGAAATCCGCAGTTCGGTCTACAAGATAGGCGAGGACTTCGTGGGCCGGGTTTTCAGCAATTGCCTCCCGATGGCCCTACCGGATGCGGACGAAGTTCCCGGCATGCCCATTCCCAAGGAATCGTCCGACGACTTCAACCTATATCGCATCGGCTTCATCGCCGTGCCCGTGGTCCTGGATTCCCGCCCCATCGGCGTCATAACCGCCCACCGCACCTCGCGCAGCACGACCATGGTGGACGAAGACATCAAAGTGATGAAGATCGTGGCATCCCTGCTCTCCCAGACGCTCCGTATCGCGGAGATGATCCGGGAGGAGAATTCCAAGCTGGTGCAGGAGAACAAGGAACTGCACGCAGAGTTGGAAGAACGCTTCAATCCCGAGAACATGATCAGTAATTCCTCCGCCATGGCCAAGACCCTGGCGATGGTGAAGCGCGTGGCCGGCACGGACGCCTCCGTGCTGCTGCGGGGCGAGAGCGGCACCGGCAAGACCCTGCTGGCGCGTTCCATCCACTATACCAGCACGCGCCAGAAGGCCCCTTTCGTGATCGTCAACTGCGCAGCGCTGCCCGCCGGCCTGATCGAGAGCGAGCTGTTCGGCCATGAAAAAGGGGCATTCACCGGCGCCCTGAACCAGCGCATCGGCCGTTTCGAAGCGGCCGACGGGGGCACCATCTTCCTGGATGAAATCGGCGAAATCCCTTCCGAAACCCAAGCCAAACTGTTGCGCGTCATCCAGGACGGGACCTTCGAGCGCGTGGGCTCGTCCAAGACCATGACTGCGGATGTGCGCCTCATCTGCGCCACCAATGCCAATCTGGAGCAATTGGTCCGCGACAAGGAATTCCGCGAAGACCTGTACTACCGCCTGATGGTGGTACCCATCAACGTTCCTCCACTGCGCAGCCGCCGCGAAGACGTGCTGCCGCTGGCATCCTACTTCCTGAAGAAATTCACCACCAAGTACAACAAACGCATCTCCATCTCCCGCGAGGTGATGGAATTCCTGGAAGGGTACCCCTGGCCCGGAAACGTGCGCGAACTCGAGAACACCATCGAACGTACCGTGGTGCTGGCGGGCGGCGAAGCCCTGACGGCCAAGGATATCCCCATCCTCAATTCCATGGTGGAGGCGCCGGAACCGGTGCCGGCGCCCGTGGCAGCCAACGGCGTGGTGACCTTTTCGCCTCTGAGCCGCCGCTCCAAGGAACGCCAGCTTTACGAGCGAGTGCCCCTGCGCGAAAAGGACATCCGCGAGGCCATGCACAATGCCGGCGGCATCCAAACGCATGCCGCGCGAATGCTTGGGGTCTCCCTGCGCCAATTGCGGTATGCACTCAGCAGGTTCGGCATCAAGGCCACGGAGTTCAAATACTGAGAATAATGGGCTCAGGATAACGGTTAGGGGCCGCGAATCCTTCCGTCCCCGACAGGTGCGTCTGTGTTCCCCTTGCTCCAAGACCGTAATCCCGGGCACTTCCTAGTCTTGACCGCGGGGAATCTTTCTTATTTTCCTGGGAATGTCCGATTTGTCCCGGTTGACTGGAGTAGGCCCCAAACGGGTGAAGATTCTGGCGGAAGCCGGGATCGGCACCGTGCGCGACCTTGTCTACCATCTTCCCCGACGCTACATCGATCGCACCAAATTCACGCCCATCGCCGAACTTACGGTGGGCAAGGACGC
>JBDSIO010000447.1:0-10613 GCA_039917895.1 Fibrobacteria bacterium
ATGAGAATGGATACCTCTGAATGAGGACTCGAATCCCTCATTTTGCGCCTGTGCCTCAATCGCCTGCCCATCGCAACCTTAACTTATGAAGGTGATCTCAATAGATTTAATCCATGGCCGCCTACTCTCTCTCCTTCTGGAAAACCATCCTCCCCCACCTCGCCCATTGGCGCGAGTTCGACATCGATCAGCGCGCCGCCGCTCTTGAACTCACTCCGGGCTTCCAAACCCTGCCCCGCGAACTGGCCGCGCTTCCCGCCGACCTGCGCGAGCGCTTCTTCGACAAGGATGCGAAAGGCCGCCATCGGCCCATCCCGGAGTTCCGCCGCTTGGTGGACTTCGTGGATCGGCTCGGGAAGTGGAGCCGGCTCACGGGGATCGACACGACCATCTATGTCCAACAACTCACCACCTACACGCAACGACACGCGCTCACAGGAATCAAAGACGGTGCCACCTCCGACATCGCCGCCGCGGCCTTGGAGCGCCGCATGGCGGAGGGTTGGTTCGTTCGCCAATGGCTGGAAAAGGATTCGCGCGACGCCTTTCTCGCGGCCGTGTCCAATTGGACGCCGGAAGAGGTCTACCTGACCGCCGCCCATTACCAGGCGTTGCGAAGTTGGCTTAAGCAGACGCACAAGCGGGATATACCGGCCTACTACCTCAAGCAAAACACCTTTGAGGTTCCCGGGGCTGGCATCCCTCCGGAGGAGCTGCTGTATATCGCGCTGGCCTATGGCCTCGTCCAGATTGTGCTCTATCCGGAATCGTTCGAAGTGGCGGTCCAACTCCTGAATCCGTCGGAGAAGGCGATTCAGCATCCGGATCGGGCCGAAATGCGCAAGCTGGCCGCGACCCAAAGCTTCTCCCGGCCTTACCTGATCGATGACGTGGAGGGCTATTTGCGCGCGGTCAAGGCGGAGCCGGCGCCGTTGCTGAGCGATGGCATCCAAGTGCCGGTGGCGCACCACCGCAAGGTGGCCAAGCGGTTCCTGACGTTGCCGGAGCCGTTGCCGCGCGAAGGCTTTGCGCCGGAAGATCGCGCCAAAGCGGCCTGGTGGTTCATCAACGCGTTGGGGCTGGTATCCATGACCGGGCGCGGGCGCAAGACCTGGAAGGCGGAGTTGCACGCCAATGGCGAAGCCTGGCTGCTGTTGGATCGCTGGCGGAAACTGGAATCCTTGTTGGAGAACGCGCCCTTCGGCGCGCGCAAGGCCTGGAAGCGCGGCGAGCGCCACGCCTGGCTGGGCGATTTCGAAACCCTGCCCTTGCCCTATTCGGCCATCACCCCGCGCCTGTTCGAATGGCTGGACGCGCTCGCGGCCGGGCTTAACGGGTCCACGCAGCCGATCGCGTTCTGGGATTGGCTCGCCAGCGCGGTCGCCCATGCCAATCCCCTGCTGGCGGACTTGGAAGCGGATCCTTATCTGCCGGGACAGTGGGCGCGCTGGGATCGGCAGCCGCAATCCGTGTTCGCGGAATTCCTGTGCCATTACCTTGGCCGCCTGAGCTCCCTGGGAGCCATCGCCCTCTGCCAGGACGCCCAGGGTAACCTGGGTGTTTCCCTGACGGCGATCGGCCGCCATTGTTTCGGTCAGGCCGAGACCTGGGAAATCTCCGAAGAAACCCGGCGCATCGCCGTAGTCGGCGCGGACTTCAGCATCGTCCTGCTGCAGCCGGATCCGGAATTAGTTTTGGAGCTGGCACCCTTCGCCGAACCGGCGGGAAACGTGGATGAGGGACGGCCGGTATTGCATCTCCGCCTCACCCGCTGCAGCGTGCAGGCGGCGGCCCACAACGGCTACTCCGCCGAGTCGATGCTCAAGGTGCTGAACGACTGGTCGCGGCACCCCGTGCCTGGCAATGTGGTGCACGAGGTGAAAGCCTGGGCCGGAAGCAGGGCCGCGGTACGAGTTTCGGAGACCGTGCTTTTGGACGGGGAGGACCCGATGGCGATGGCCGAAATCCTGTCGGCTTTCCCTAAGGATTTCGTCCGGCTGACGCCGACGGTGTTGAGGTATATGGGGACGTCCAAGAAGGCGGTGTTGCTGAAGCGGTTGGCGAAGCGGGGGTTTTTCGGGGGGTGAAGGGTACGGGGACTACATCAATAGCCGCCAATCGTTCCCGCGCAAGGCGTCCACCAGTCCATGCAACCCTTGGATGGTGCGATAGGCGTCGCGCCTCTGCTTCATGAACTTCAGCTCCTTGCGCACCTGGTTCATCAGGATGTTGTAAGCGGTCTCGTTCACGGATCCGCGCTTCATCAACGATCCCAGGAGCGGGTCCAGGGCCGCCTCCAGGTGGTCGAAGCGCTGCCTCAGCGCATCGAGCTCGCGGCGCAGGCGTTTGGCGAAACCCTGTACGGTCTTAAGCGGAGCCTGCGACAGGTACGGTCCCACCGCGTCGAGGGGGTCGCTGGCCTGGATATCCAAAAGCCGCGCGAGATCACGGGCGGCGCAGGCCGCGGTCACTTTCTGCATCCAGGCGGTCTTGGCTTCCAGCCTGGAGGGATCGGCCTCCTTGTCCGGATGCAGCGCTCGCGCCAGCATCAGGTACAGGGCGCGGATGTCTCCCGCCAACGCTTCGTCGCGCGAGACGGATGCCGGGTTGCCTCCGGGTCGCGATCCGCTCCGTCCTTATCCCGCGCCACCGGCCCCTTTCCGGTTTCCCTTCCCTCCCCCTCCGTCCCCGCTGGGATCCCGGCGCCCCTTCGCTCCCGGGGTGTCCCAATCTCCGCGGCCTTCGCGCTCTTTGTCGAAATCGGATTCCCGATATGCGCCGGGGTCGTCGCCCTCTTCTCCAGCTTCGTTCCGCCTCGGCCAACCACTTGAAGTCTGACTCCAGATTGACCTGCTTCCGGAACGCGCGTACCATGAGAATGGTCTCGTGAAAGTTCTTCTTGTCGGAACTGTTCCCGTCCAGTCGCCTATTTCGATCCCTACCTTGGGGTGGGTCCCGAGCTGAATCCGGGTCCTGGTCAGCGAATCCGGCGCTCCAGGGTTCCGGTCCCGTAAACGCGGCCGTGCCGAAATGGCATATCCCCATGTCAGTCTGACGCATCGTTTTTTCCCCGGCATCCTTTCCGGACGGAACCGCCTACGCGTGGGGCAAATAGTTCGGCCCCGCTTTTGCTTTCCCTCGATCAAACCGCGACCCCGGACAACCTGTCCGGGCGCGGAATAACATTGAGGAGGAGGCAGCGATGGGTTCAACAATCCGGTTATGGGGCGCGGCGGCGGGAATGCTCGGTATTTTCGCCTCAGGATGCGCACGCCATCCCGAGGTCAATCCCGACCTCAACGTAATCGAAAGCCGGTCCTGCCAGGAGCCGGAAGAGCTGGTCGATGTGCTGGCCCGGTTCGCGACCGCTCTCAACAAAAAGGATTACCATCTCGCCGTGTCCTATCTGTCCAAGGAGGATCAGGCCAAGATGGTGGTGGGCGACGGGATCATCCTCGACGATATGAAGCGCAAGCTGAGCGCCCTGAACCTGCAAGCCCTCTCGAATGATCCCCGCATCGACCTGGTCAAGGGGAAATTGACCGGCGTATTCGACTGCCTGCCCTGTCTCGATCAAGGCGAACCGCAAGTGGTCGCGAAGGATACCCTGCCCGCGGCGAAACCGGCCGAGGACGACGGTTTGGTAAAGGCCCGGGCGGCCATGGCCAAGGACTTCTATCATGCGGCGCGCGCCGGCAAGTGGCAAAAGGCCGCAGGTCTGGTGCATCCTCAGGAATGGAGCGTGTTTCTCGATGCCAAGGGCTCCCTGACCGGATTGAGCAAGCGCCGACTGGCCGCCATTCAGGAATGCGATCTGGAAGCTCTCACATTGACCGGCGGTTTGTTGACCGGGGTCGTGGTGCTGCTGGACCCGCCGATCTCGGATCTCTATCTCAGGGCCATGCTGTTCTACGACGCCGTCCGCGACGACAAAATCGATTCGGCCATCGGCATGATCCTGGAAAGCGAAAAGAGGTTCTTCCTGGATAAGGAAGGGAAGCCGCGCGCCGACAGGGTTGCGAGCCTGAAAGCCATGGATCGGACGCAATGGCGGAGGTTGTACCTGTACCACGATGTACTGATTGGCGTGGCCGAGGCGGCCGTCGGGTATCAGAACCTCTGAGCCGGGGATTCCCACACCTGTGCCTTTGAATCGGCCATCGGGGTCCGGGATCGGTGACGCGGCCTACATCAATAGGCGCCAATCGTTTCCGCGCAAGGCTTCCACCAGCCCGTTCAGGCCCTGGGTGGTGCGATAGGCGTCGCGCCGCTGCTTCATGAACTTCAGTTCCTTGCGCACCTGGGCCATCAAAATGGTGTAGGCGGTTTCGTTCACCGAACCTTGCTTCATCAACGATCCCAATAACGGGTCCAAGGCTGACTCCAAGTGGGCGAAGCGCTGCCTCAACGCGTCGAGCTCGCGCCGCAGGCGCTTGGCGAAACCCTGTACGGTCTTGAGAGGAGCCTGCGAAAGGTACGGTCCCACCGCTTCGAGGGGATCACTGGCGAGGATGTCCAAGAGTCGGGCCAGGTCACGCGCGGCGTAGGCGGCGGTCACCTTCTGCATCCATGCGGTCTTGGCTTCCAACCGTAACGGATCGGATTCCTTGTCCGGATGCAATGCGCGCGCCAGCATCAGGTATAAGGCGCGGATGTCACCCGCCAGCGCTTCGTCGCGCGATGCGGCTTGGCCTCTGGGTTGCGTTCCGCTTTGTCCTGAACGCGCACCGCCCGATCCCTTACCGCCTCCAGGCTTTCCCTTCCTTCCAACTCCCCCTTCGTTGCGACCCATCACCCCCGGTGAGTCCCAATCTCCCCGGCCTTCGCGCTCCTTGTCGAAATCGGATTCCCGGTATGCGCCAGGGTCACCGCCCTTTTCTCCAGCTTCGTCCGCTTCGTCTTCTTCTCCGGTACCGCCGAATCGATCTTCATCCTCATCCCCGCCGCCGCCATCCCCGATTCCATTCTCGGCGAAGATCCGGTTCCGATCCGCCCGCAGTTCCGCGCCGAACTCCGCTTCCAACTCATTGGCGAAATCGTACAAGGCCAGCTCCAGCAGTTTGTGCGATCGCTTGTTGAGCCAACCGGCCCGCAAGTGGTTCCCCAGCACGCGGAAGGTGTCGATGCGGACCGCGAGCATATCGTCGCGCAGGGGTTGCAATTCGCCTTGCAGGCGGCGTTGCAGATCGGCGACGGCGGTTTCCCTGCGCGCGATATCGGCGCGGCAGGCGGAGATGTCCCGCATTAGTTCCGACAGCGTGCGCAGTACTTTGCCTTGGCCGGCCGATTCCCCCTGGAGAGGGGTGGGCACGGGCGTGAGGCCGGTTGCATTCGGTCCCGGAGGTTGACGCTCGGGGGTTCCGGGAGTTCGGTTCATTCTGGAAAAATAAAAGGAAATAGGGAAACCCGGGTCCGAGATTATGCTTGTGTTCATCCATGCCATTAGTTTATTTGTTGAGATTCTTGTTCCTACCCAACGAAGGGGTCGATAAATGCATACTCAACTTGCAGATGCGGCGCCGATGCGCCAAGTCAAGGGTTTCACCGGTAACCGATATACGGCCGCCCAGAAGAAAAAAGTGACGAGATATGTCCAGGAGTACGATACCAAACATGGGCGGGGCGGCATCGCGGCCGCCCAGCGGCAATTCAAGGTGAGCTACATCGCCTTGCGCAATTGGCTCACCGGCAAGAGCGACCCCAAGCAGAAGCGCGCCCAGGGATTCATCCCCGTTCTCGATCGCCTGGTTTCCATCAAGGGCCAGATCCGGGATCTGGAAAAGGAGCTGCGCCGCTTGCGGCGCCGGGTCTGAAGCGGGGCCGTGCTTCGCGCGTTCATTTCCACGCTTCGGCTTTGCCCATGGGTTCGTCGGGCTGAACCGAAAGCTCGGCAGCAGTTAGTTACAGGCTGTATTTGTTATACTATCCGGTCGCGACCCTAGTCCCGAATCCCGGAGAGTCATGCCCACCACACCTGCTCTTGCACCTGCCCACGCACCCACCCTTTCGGAAAAGATCGAATCCGCACGCGCTTATCTCGCGGACCGCGCGCGCGTAAAACCTTCCATCGGCATCATCCTGGGAACGGGCCTGGGGCCTATCGCGGCGCAACTCGAACCTGACTCCGATGTCGCGTATGGGGAAATCCCGCATTTCGCCAGTCCGACCGTCGACGGCCATGAAGGCCATTGGATCACCGGGCGCCTCGCCGGCAGGCCCGTGACCGTGATGCAGGGGCGCTTCCATTTCTACGAAGGCCATTCCATGGAGGACATCGCCTTCCCCGTCCGCGTGATGAAGGCCCTGGGAGTCCGCACCCTGCTGATCACCAACATAGCCGGCGGCGTGAATCCCGCCTACCGCCTGGGCGACATGATGGTCCTGGCCGACCACATCAACCTGCTGAGCGGCAATCCGCTCATCGGCCGCAACGAAGACACGGTGGGCCCGCGCTTTCCGGATATGAGCCAACCTTATGATCGCGCATTGGCGGCCCGTCTTTTGGCCCTGGGACTGGAACAGGGACTGGCCTTGAAGCGCGGCGTGTACGCCTGCATGTCCGGTCCCTGCCTGGAGACGGCGGCCGAGTACCGCATGCTGCGGATCCTGGGGGCGGATGCGGTGGGCATGTCGACGGTACCGGAGGTGATCGCGGCCGTGCACGCCGGGTTGAAGGTGGCGGCCTTGAGTCTGATCACGGACGCGTGCGATCCCGATAATCTGCAACCCATCAATATCCCGGAAATCATGAGGGTGGCCGGCGAGGCCGAACCCAAAATCGCCAAACTGATCCGCGCCCTGATTGAAGACCTCGAGCCCGTCGCCTGAAATCCCCCTGAATCCGGGGGATCGGGTCGCGCGGCTGCCGGTAACCGCTGATTCCGGAAAAAGGTCCAATCCCGGGGACCGCGCCGGCTTTACCTGTCATATGCCGGCCGCGTCGCCGATCGAAAGTCGCGTGCACATTGTGCGTATTTTCCGGGGGGAAAAAATGAACGCACCGTCCCCAAACCGGGTCCAACTTACATGTCCAGCAACTCTTCAGGCCTGGTCAACGACATGGGGATTCCCCGGGGAACCCCGGGGGGAATCCCGATCCTGGGAATCAGTCTCGCGTTATCGGCCGCTTTCGCCAACCCAACCGCGGGCGGATCAGCATTCGCCGGCATCCGGTTGAAAGAAATGCGGCAGCCCGACGCGCGCGAGCCCAGGGATGGCAAGGTCTCGGACCGCATGGAAACCGGAGCCCATCGCCTGCTCAGCGTCATCGATTGGCGGCCCGGGGAACCCGCCAACGGGTCGCACGAAGCGCAATGGGACTCCGTGGGCGCGCCTGCGGATTGGATCGGCTGGGTGACGGCCGGCGAGGTTTTCTCGAAGCAGACGGCGGAAAAGGTGATGTGGGTTTCCCCGGGCCCGCCGGCTTCCGTTTCCCTGGAGCCGGGATCCAGGTCACGCTCAGGTTACCGTAACTCCGGAGCCTCCCCCTTGCCGCCATGGCTGGATCGGGGCGGCGTCCCGACGGACGGGCCGTGGGCGCCGCGGTTCGCTAGGGAATGGCTGGAGGGCTGCCCCTCCGGTTCCTGTCCGGACGGTTCTTGGTGAGCCGGCTTCGTATGCGTCCGCTCCTCTGATTGTTCGCAAAAAACACCACAGCTTATTTAAATCGCATCTTTGTCTCGGTAAAAATCCGATTATTTTCCAAAATTCGAAGTTTTAACGAGATAGGCGTTCGCAAGAATCGAGCGGTTTCTGATTTGAACGGCCTTCGGGGCCCCAGCCTCCGACATACCTTTAGGGCATATGAAATCCATACTGCCCGATGTCCGCGGATACACCGACTTCCGGAAATACCTGAAGGACTGCTATGAGGCGCGTAAGGTCCAGAACCCGAAATTCTCGCATCGCTATTTCTGCAAGAAGGCCGGGTATGGCTCCTCCAGCAGTTTCGCGGACGTCCTTACCGGGCGCCGCAGCCTGACCGCCACCGGAGCCATGCGCCTCTCCAAAGCGCTGGAGCTCAACAAGGAGGAGGAGGAATTCTTCCTGCATCTGGTGGACTTCAATCAAGCGGGCAGCCTGGAGGTGAAGAACCTCCACTATGCCAAGATGCTTTCCCTGGGACGCGTCAAGCTGGATATCATTTCCCGCGACAAGTACGAGTACTTCGGCAAGTGGTACCATGCGGCCCTGCGCGAGCTGCTGTATTTCCAGCCCTGCAAAGGCGACTTCAAGGCGCTGGGACGGAAGCTCAATCCCTCCGTTCCCGCACCCCAGGTGAAAAAGGCCGTCGCCTTGCTGGAAAAGCTGGGCATGGTCGAAAAGGACGTGGGCGGGTATTACCGGCAAACCGCTTCGCTGGTCAGCACCGACGATTTGGGCGCCTCCCTGCATGTGGAGAACTTCCAAGCCGCCACCATGAAGCTGGCCATCGAGGCGTTGGAACGGCATCCCATGAATGAGAGGGACATCTCCACCCTTACGGCCACCTTGTCCCCGGAAAGCGTGGAAAAGGTCAAAGGCGCGGTCCGGGATCTCCGCCAGCTCGTTTTGGCGCTGGCCCACCAGGATGAAAAGGTGGATCGGGTCATCCAATTGAACATCCAGATGTTTCCCCTGACGAGGAATTGAACGTATGCATATCCAAGAGAGGTCTAGCATGTCGAACGGAATTCGGAATTCGGAAGCTTCCGGGGTGGGGAGAACAATCGCCTTTATCGCCGCGGCCGTGATCTCGGGATCCCTGTTTTGGAGTTGCGAGGGCAGCGCCACGCAGACCACCAACGGGCAATGCCTGCACGGCGCTTTGGTGGACGCGCAAGGCCATGCGGTTTCCGGAGCCAAGGTCATGGCATGGCCCATCGGAGCGATCGGCAATCCCGGCGCGCAGGGCGGGACGCCAGCGGCGCTCGCGGAAACCGATGCGCAAGGCCGTTACGCTTTGGACGGCCTGACTGCGGGAGAGTTCAACGTGTTCGGCGAAAAGGGATCGGGCTCCTCCACCGTGCTCATTCCTCGCGTTCACTATGCGGAGACGGAACTGGATCTCGGCACCGATACCCTCAGGCCTCCAGGCGCCATTACGGGCAGGGTTCTGTCCGGCGACAAGCCCATGCCGGAAGTCTTCTGTTATATACCCGGTTCCGCCTACGTCGCCATGACCGATTCCCTGGGCCGCTTCACGCTGTCCCAGGTGTCGGCGGGAACGTACCGCGTCAAATACACCACGGAAGGCCATATCACGGCCGTCGACAGCCCCGTGGTGGTGGTCTCCGCCGAAATCACGGCGCTGGCCGCCAAGGACATGGTCATTGACGACGCACTGCAACCGCCTCCGCCCGATGGTCTGACCGCCGACATCGACTCGGTCACGGGTATTGTGACCTTGCGCTGGAACAAGGCGCCGGTCAACGACGTGGCGTCCTACGAGATCCAAAGGCGCTTGGTTGGAGCCTCGGATCCCTACCTGGCGGATTACGATATTATGCCTACCTCGCAGGGCTATCCCACGGTGACGGGGACGGAGGTCAATGACGATAGAACCCGGTCGGAATTCGGGTGGTTTTCCGCATGGCCGACCCAGGATACCGGCACCGTGTTCTACCGGGTGCGTACCGTGGACACGGACGGAAACAAGTCCCACACCTATTCCGCCCCGGTTTCCCTGGTGCTGAAGCGGCGTCTGTTCCAGAACCTGGATCTGGACGTCATCGAGACCGGCGGGATATACCACGCTCCCCTCTGCCGCGACACCCTCGTCTTCGCCGCTTCGGTTTCCAATCCCGTGTTCGATGAGGCGGCCATCCATTTCGACGTCGTGGCGTGGTTCGACGGCGCGAAGCCTTTGACATACATCTATACCCAGAAGACCTGGAAGGGGATGGTGAAGGCCGATACCCTCGCCTGGTATCTGGGAAAGCCGGTGGAATACGCGGCTTTACCCGTTCCCCCGGGCAAGGATTCTCTTTGGTGGGTGAACGAGGGCCGCATCGTCCCCGCGTCCGATCTCGGCACACCGGACTCTTTGAAGGTGCTGGTGGACTCCTACGTCTACGATGTCGATGGGCTCCAAACCGCGGTAAGAAGGATCATGGACGTGAGCGTGGACGGCCAGGGATGTTACGTGGTAGGCGAGTCCCGCAGGGCCAAAAATTTGGGCGAACCCTTCAACCCATAGGTTTCGGGCCGCTTTCGCACCCGAAGAGCGCGCCTTGCTCCCGTTCGCCTCCCGGCGGACGGGGCTTTTTGTTTCCGGATGGCCGTATTTGCGGCCATTGCAGGCTTTCATCCCCTTCGGCATCCGGGCCGGCTCACCGTTTTCTTCGCGTCGCCATACCTCGGATTTTGCTAAATTTACTCCCTTTTCCGGTGCGTTCCCTTTCAAACAATCGGACGCGAAAGCCGGAACTCCGAACAGTCAGGCAAAAGTTAGGCAGCTATGTTCCGCAATCTCGATAAGAGCCAATCCTTCCCCGACATGGAGGCTCGCCTCCAGAAGCTGTGGGAGACCGACGGAAGTTTCAAGAAGAGCGTGGAGTCGCGTTCGGCGGACAAGACTTTTACCTTCAACGACGGCCCTCCGTTCGCCACCGGCCTGCCGCATTACGGTCATC
>JBDSIO010000448.1:0-11892 GCA_039917895.1 Fibrobacteria bacterium
GGAAACGGAAACGGAAGGAAACGGAAACACTTGGAAACCTCGACCCTGATCCAGAATGCCACCGTCATGACCCCGCAAGGCCCCGCCGCCGCCGATGTCTGGGTGGAAAACGGCGTCATCAAATCCGTGGGCCTTTCCCTGAAAGCCCCCGGCGCCAAGGTCCTGGACGCCAAAGGCCTGACACTCATCCCCGGCGCCATCGATCCCCAGGTGCACTTCCGCGAACCCGGCATGGAATGGAAAGAGGATCTGGGAACCGGCTCCCGCGCGGCCGCGGCCGGCGGCGTCACCGGCTTCCTGGAGATGCCCAACACCTCTCCCCCCACCGTCACCGTCGAACTGATGGCGGCCAAAAAGAAAATCGCGGCCTCCAAGTGCCTGGTCAATTACAACTTCTTCATCGGCGCCACGCCGGAGGGCCTGCCCGATCTCTTGTCCACGCCCAATGTCTGCGGCATCAAGATCTTCATGGGCGCTTCCACGGGCTCCCTGCTGGTCGACAAGCTCGCCGATCTCGATCGCATCTTCTCCCAGGGCCGCCGCCTCATCGCCGTGCACGCCGAGGACGAAGCCCTCATCCGCGAAAACAAGGCCCGCTATGCCGGCGTCACGGGCGTGGAGAACCACGCCCTCATCCGCAGCCCGGAAGTGGCCCTGCGCGCCACCCGCATCGCGGTCGAACTCTCGCGAAAGTACAACCGCCGCCTCCACATCCTGCACATGACCACCCAGGAAGAGGCCGAGTACCTGGCCACCATGAAATCCGGCCTGCCGGTCTCGGCCGAGGTCTGCCCGCAGCATTTCCTGCTGCATGCGCCCGAGTGCTACGACAACCTGGGAACCTATGCCCAGATGAACCCGCCCCTCCGGGAAAAGCGCCACGGCGAGGCCCTGTGGCACGCCCTCAAGACCGGTGTCATCGACTGCATCGCCACCGACCATGCCCCGCATACCCGCGAAGAGAAGGACAAGGGCTTCCCGCACGCGCCCTCGGGAATGCCCGGCGTCGAGACTGCTCTGCCGCTGATGCTCAACCGAGTCAACCAGGGCCTGTGCACCCTGGCGGAGGTGGTCAAGTGGATGTGCGGGAATCCCGCGCGCCTCTACGGCCTCAAGAACAAAGGACGTATCCAGGAGGGCTACGACGCCGACCTGGTGCTGCTCGACATGCACCGCGAGAAGACCATCGAGAACGGCAAGCTGCAGACCAAGGTGAATTGGAGCCCATACAACGGTTGGAAGACCAAGGGCTGGCCCGTCGTCACCATGGTCAACGGCAACGTCGTCTACCGCGAAGGCGAGTTCTTCACCGAAGCGCTCGGCCGCGAAATGACCATCGACGCACCCTGGGAGCGCGGAGAAGCCTTTCCCTGAAGGACTTCATCCTTAAGAATCCGTATCTTCCGTTGTGCACGTCCCCGGTACTCATCGTGCTGCAGTTCCTCACTTTCATCATGCTGATGGACAAGGGATTGCCGTATTATTTCCGCAAGGATGTGGTGCACTCCTCCCTGCTGCTGGTCGGGTTCTTCGCCCTGAGCATGCCCGCGGTGCCGGCCATCCTGCTCGGGGTGCGTCAGCTCTTTCTGGAAAACGGCAAGGTGGTGCCCGCGATCGGAGTGGCGCTCAATCTCGCCTACCTGACCGGGTTCGCGGGCTTCTTCGTCCTCATCTTCCTGACGCAGTCCCTGTCCTGATCCGCTGATCTGCTGATCCCCTGATCCACTAAACCACCGCCCCGTCTTCGAACCCGGGCGTTCCCTTCCGCAACGCCGGTTTCCCATGGGAAACTTCTGTGTTACCCCAGCGACCCGCCCGCCGGCCACGATTCGCTCGCAAACAAGGGTTTAACCCGCTGTGCGCGCGAACGGGACGTTCCATTCCCCCGTTTGGCATATCCCTTGCGCCGTTTCCTGCCGGGGCGATCGGCATCCGCCGCTCGTTTCCCTTCGGAAACCTTTTAGGACGGGAGCGGAATATGACGAACCGGGTTTGGAATCCAAAAGCGGACCTCGAGTCGCCGAGCGCGGCGGGAGCCCCCGAAGCAGACGATTTCCTGGATGCCTACTCCCGCGCCGTAATCGGCGCCGCCGAAGCGGTGAGTCCTTCGGTGGTATTCATCGAAGTTTTCCACAAAGAGGAAAAGCCCCCGATACCCCCCGCGAACCAGGGCAAACTCCCGTCCGGCCGCGGAGCCGCGCCCGGAGGCCCTTCCAAGGGAGATTCCAAGAGCGGAAATGAGGGTAAAAACGAGGGCGAAAACGAGGGCGAACATCCGCCCACGGATTCCGCACCCGGCGAAACCCGCCCACCCGGGCAACCGCGAGGTGCTCCGCGCGAACAGCACAAGGAACGCGGCGGCACGGGATCGGGATTCATCTTCACACCCGACGGTTTCATCCTGACCAACAGCCACGTCGTCCACAAGGCCTCGCGCATCGAAGTCGCCCTCCTCGACGGCTCCCGCTACGAGGCCAGCCTGATCGGGGACGACCCGGACACTGACCTCGCCGTCATCCGCATCACCGCGCCCAATCTCATCCCGGCCAAGCTGGGCGATTCGCAGGCTATCCGCGTGGGCCAATTGATGGTCGCCATCGGCAACCCCTTCGGCTTCCAGACCACGGTGACCGCGGGCGTGGCCAGCGCCCTGGGCCGATCCCTGCGCTCCACCTCGGGCCACCTCATCGACAACGTGATCCAGACCGACGCCAGCCTCAACCCCGGCAATTCCGGCGGCCCGCTCGTCAACGCCCGCGGCGAAGTGGTGGGCGTCAACACCGCCATCATCCGTCCCGCCCAGGGCATCTGCTTTGCCATCGCCGTGAATACGGCCAAGCAGGTGGCTTCGCAACTGATCCAGAATGGCCGTATCACCCGCGGTTACCTCGGTGTAGGCGGCCAGGACATCCCCCTGCACCGCCGTATCGTCCGCTTCCACGAACTGGCGCGCGAAGAAGGCATCCTGGTGATTTCCGTGGAACCGGGCAGCCCGGCCAAGCAGGCGGGCCTGCGCGAGGGCGACGTCATAGTCTCCATCGGCGGACAACCCGTAAGCGGCCTCGACGACCTGCACCGTTTGTTGACCGAGGACCGCATCGGCATAAGCTCGCCGCTCACCCTCATCCGCCGATTCTCGGAAATTATCCACGTCACGGTACGACCCACAGCCCGGCGGCCGGGCTAGGCTTGCTTGGAGAGAAGTCAAAGTTCAAGGTGAAAAGTGAATGCGTTTCCGTCGAAATTTCATCGGAGCCTCCATAGCTCCTGTTGGGGTTGTTTCCAAAGCGGGATTCAGGTGGGCCAGCTGCTGACGCCTAGGGCTAATCGCACGGCCTTTGGCCTCGCGGGGTCTTTTTCAACACCCTGTTAAGCGCCCTGGAGCTGGCGGGAGTGGATTCGCATTCGGCCCATGCCCTGCGGGGCGAATGCCGGGCTCGGCTGCGGGCCGGGGGGATCGAACCGGATTGCACGGAAGCCGGGCGAACCCATGGCTAACTGTTATGCCCAACTTGGCGCTTGCGACCTACACGCCGAGGTAGTCGCCGATCAATTTTCCCAGCTTCTGTAATCCCATTTCGATGCGGGGGTTGAAAACCGACCCGGAGTAAATCCGCAGGCAGTTTTTCCAACTCCCATTGCTGCTGAACGCCTCACCTGGAACAAAAGAGAGCTTTTTTTCGATGGCCAAGGTCAACAACGGCTGCAAGGAGTCCTGGGTCGGCAACTCCACCCAGAGGAAGAAACCGCCTTTAGGGGCCGTCACGAAAGTCCCTTTGGGGAAATGCTTTAGAATGGTACGCCGGTATTGAAAGCAATTATTGGCGAGGATTTTCCGAAACCGACGCAGATGATAAGCATATCCCCCCTCTTCCAGGAATAAAGCCATGGACTCTTGCAATAGCATAGGACCCCCCAAGGTTTCGCTCATTTTCATCTTTTGGATTTTTTCAAGCAAGGCGCCTGGCAAAACCCAACCCAATCGGAGGCCGGGAGAAATGGATTTGGAAAAGGAGGAGCAGTAAATCACTCGGTCGCCTTGGCCATAGTGCCGGATGGGAAGGCTTTGGTTGTGGTCGAATTGAGCCTCGGCGTATACATCATCTTCAATCAAAATGATGTTGCGTTTTTTACAGAGCGAGACCAATCGGATTTTATCAGCCGGTGTCATGGAAAATCCCAATGGATTTTGCAGGCTCCCCGAAATAAGGCACGCTTTTATGGATGCCTGTTTGGCGGCCGATTCGAGCGCCCGCAAATCAAGGCCATATGCCGCCGAGGTCGGCAATTCCATTACCTTGCAGTCCAGCTCCTTAAGGATGGGCAAGATCCCGAAAAAGGCGGGGCTTTCCAAAGCCACGATATCGCCCGGTCTTGTCAGGCACCTCAACACAAGCACCAATGCTTCCATGCATCCGTTGGTGATGACTATTTCATCGGGATCGCAACCTACGCCCCGCGATTTCATCAAGGAGGCGACCTGCTTCCTCAGGTTCAAGCTACCCTGGGAAGGAGCGTATTCCGAGAGCAGACCCGGCCAGTTCCGGGAAGTTTTGTGAATGCATCGATTCAACTGCTTGATCGGCAACAGGGATTCGTCGGGCATGCCGCAGGCAAAGGGCAAAAGGTCCTTGCGTAAGCCGAGTTCGATGACCTTGCCGGTGATACTGTTCGCTTCAAAATCGTTGAGGTCCGTTTATGCAGGTTCCCTTGTTTTCCTTAATCCTGTTTTCCCTGGCCATGGCCATCACTCCCGGCCCTAACAATATCATGGTCACGGCGAGCGGATCCCAATTCGGGTTTCGCCGCACCATCCCCCATATAGCGGGCATCGCGGCCGGCATGCTATTGGTATTAACCGCCTGCGCCTTTGGACTCGAAAAAGTATTCCTGCATTGGCCGAGGCTTCGCACGGCAATGCAAATCGCATCGATTCTTTATATCGCGTATTTAGCCTATCGAATCGCCGGCATTGATGCCGACAGCCTGAACCAGGCCCCCAAAAAAACCAGACCCTTAAGGGCCTATGAAAGCGCGGTATTCCAGATCATCAATCCCAAGGCTTTTGCGATTACCACCACCCTGATATCCACCTTCAGTTTACCAGGAGGGGATTACCTGGGTTCGATAGCGATTATCGGCAGTGTCATGGTAGGCGTATGCATTCCTGCGGTATCCTTCTGGGCGCTGTTCGGAACCTATATGAAATCGTGGCTGAAAACACCCTGGTTATTGCGCACCTTCAACGTCACCATGGCGATACTCAGCTTGGGTTCGGTTCTCTATGGCCTGGTTTAGTCCCGCATCGCTTTGTGGACCGGGAACCGGCATTGCAGGAAAGCCGCAATCCGCGCGGACATGGGAATCCGTCTCTTGAGGCGGGGGCCGATTGGCTCACTTTGACATGCTCCCTTGCGCGCCAATAGTTAGATTACGGAAAGACAACAAGGATCACAAGCATGCCCCATATCCCGCTTTCCTCTCCCCTTCCCGGCATGACCGGCCTATTGCAATCCCGGCCGGAAACCGCGAAGCCATTGCGCGAACTGGCCCAGGTGCTCTTACGCAATAGCCGCGGGCTCACGCCTGCCGAAGGCGAAACCATCGCCACCTATGTTTCCGTGCTCAATGAATGCGAGTACTGCTCCTTGGCACATGGGGCCACGGCGGCCACGCTGGCCGGGTACCCCGGGAACATGGCGGCGGATCTCCGCAGCGGCAAGTACATGGAACAGGCCGATCCCAAACTACGCGCGCTGTTGAGCCTGGCACAAAGGGTGCAGGCTTCACCGACTCGGGTGACGGAAACGGAAGTCGACGCGGCCCGGGCCGCCGGCGCCGGGGACGAAGCGATTCACGATACGGTCCTGATCGCCGCGGCCTTTTGCATGTTCAACCGCTACGTGGACGGCTTGGCCACATTGTTGCCGGACCATCCCCAGGCCTACGGCGCCATCGGGCAAAGGTTAGCGACCCAGGGATATGTCCAGCCTCCCCCATCGGCGAAATTCAGGTAAGTTGCCGCGCCACGCCTTTGGCCAAGAGGCGGCTGGGAAGGCTGTCCGCCTCTGCCTCCAGGGAGCGCTTGCGGCGGTTCTTCAGGTTCGTCATCAGGAAAAAAGCCAGGTTGCCCGGCGTGCGGGCATGGGACCTCAGATCGAACATGCGGCGGAGAATGGAGTTCCATCCATAGAAGGCGCGAACAGCCCCAAGGGGCTATGAGCCGGGACCGAACGGCCCAGTGGGCCGTGAGGCGGGAGCGAGGCCCCTGCCGAGCGGTTACCGCCGCACAGAGCGAACGGCCCAATGGGCCGTGAAGCGGGAGCGAGGCCCCTGCCGAGCGGTTACTGCCGCACAGAGCGAACGGCCCACAGTTGTAGTTGTCGACTGGGTGGCTTGCACTCCTGATGGGCTGCGAGACGGGAGTGAGCGCTAGCGAACGGTTACTTACCCAGCGAACGAGCACCAGCGAGCGGTTACTTACCTAGCGAACGTGCGCTCGCGAGCGGTGTCGACCGCTACAACTGCGCCGCAGGGCCGGAGCCTTGATTTAAGCCGTAAAACTCAATGTTTCGGCCCAACCACGGCGTAAAGCGTCTGAGCCGCAGGCCCCATTCCCCCGGCCTGCGCATTGCATCGCCCCCCAGAATCACCGCCCCAAGGGTAGCTTATATCAAGGATTCATGATATATTGATATAAGATGTCCAAGATTATGCAAATCGACGTGCTGACCGGAGTCTTCAAGCTCCTGAGCGACGAAACCCGCTTGCGCATCCTCAGCGCCCTCAACGAATCCGAACTCGCGGTCGGCGAACTCCAGAAGATCCTCGGCCTGGGTCAAAGCACCTTGTCGACCCAGCTCGGCCTCCTGAAGGAACAGGACCTCGTCGCCAGCCGCAAGGAAGGCCAGAAGGTGTTGTACCGCCTACCCCGGAACGGACACGAGGATCCCAAAATCGTGTTCATCGAAAAAGCCCTGGAGAGTGCGCCGGCCGCCAAATGGTTTTCCCGGGACATGCGTAGCCTGAAAAAGATCCTGCAGGAACGCAGCGATCGTTCACGTGAGTTTTTCAACAGCCAAACCGTCCAGAACATGCCCTCGCCCGGTCAAACCTGGCGCGCCCTGTGCAACGGCCTCATCAGCCTCATCCGCAATCAGCGCATCGTCGACCTGGGCTGCGGTAACGGCCGCCTCGCCATCCTATTGTCCCAAGCGGGCAATACCGTCACCGGGGTAGACACCAGCGAAGAGCAGATCCGCCTCGCCCGCGAAAACGCCGCCCTGCATCCGAACCCGGTTGCCGGCGGCATCCCCGAGTTCCGCAACGCCCCTATGGAAAGCACCGGACTGCCCGACGCTTCCTTCGACGCCGTGATCCTGTCCCAATCCCTCCACCACGCCGCCAAACCCAAGGAAGCGCTCGCCGAATCCTTTCGCTTGCTCGCGCCCGGCGGCCGCATCGTCATTCTCGACCTGCTCGCGCACAGCGAGGAATGGATGCGCACGCGGTTCGGCGACTTCTGGCTAGGATTCGCCCAGGCCGATCTCGAGGCCTGGCTGCGGGACGGCGGATTCACCGGTATCCATTTCGAAATCACGGGATCCAGCGAGGATTCCCCTGAAATCGAAGGCCTGCTCGTGCAAGCGACGAAACCGTAGAGTGAGATTTCAAAGTGAAAAGTGCAAAATTAAAAATGAAGCGAAGAAATCATGGTGCTTTTTCATCATGCAATGTTTGGGCGTTTCCGGCTTCCCAACTTTGAACTTTTCACTTTGAACTTTGACATCTATCCCAGAGGACCTCGCAAATGACCTTCCGCCCCCACCCCGACATCGCCCACCTCCCCGTCGTCCTGGCGGCGCAGAAGCGCATCCTGATCCTGGACGGCGCCATGGGTTCCATGATCCAGACCCATCCGCTCGAAGAGCGCGACTTCCGCGGCGAGCGTTTCCACGCCCATGTCTGCGACGTGAAGGGCAACAACGATTTGCTCGCCATCACCCGGCCCGACGTCATCGCCGGCATCCATCGCGCGTATCTGGAAGCGGGCGCGGACATCCTGGAGACCAACACCTTCAACTCCAACGCCATTTCCATGGCCGACTACCACATGGAGCACCTGGTCTATGAGCTGAACCTGGCCGCCGCCGGCCTTGCCAAACGGGAAGCACTGGCCTTCACCGCCAAGGATCCGTCCAAGCCCCGTTTCGTGGCCGGATCCATCGGACCCACCAACCGCACCCTGTCCATGTCGCCGGACGTGAACGATCCGGGCTTCCGCGCCGTGAGCTTCAACCAGCTGGTGGACGCGTACCATGAGCAACTGCGGGGGCTCATCGACGGCGGCGCCGACCTGTTGCTGGTCGAGACCATCACCGATACCTTGAACTGCAAGGCCGGCCTTTTCGCCATCGAGAAGATCTTCGAGGAGCGCGGCATACGGCTGCCGGTCATGATCTCCATGACCATCGTGGACAAAAGCGGCCGCACCCTCTCGGGCCAGACCGTCGAGGCCTTCTTCATCTCCATCAACCACGTGCCCGTTTTCAGCGTCGGCATCAATTGCTCGCTGGGCGCCGAGGACATGCGCCCTTATGTCCAGGAAATCTCCCGTATCGCCGATTGCCTGGTGAGCTGCCATCCCAACGCCGGCCTGCCGAACGCCTTCGGCCAGTACGATCAGACAGCGGACCAGATGTCCGTGCTCATCGAGGATTTCGCCGCCAGCGGATTCCTCAACATCGTGGGGGGCTGCTGCGGCACCACGCCCGCGCATATCGAAAAGATCGCCGCCATCGTGGCCAAGTACCCGCCGCGCGAGGTTCCGGAGCTTTCGCCTTACACCATGCTGAGCGGCCTGGAGCCTTTGATCATCCGCCCCGAGGTGAACTTCGTCAATATCGGCGAGCGCACCAACATCACCGGGTCGCCCAAATTCAGCAAGGCCATCCTTTCCGGCGACTACGACACCGGCGTGGCCATCGCCAAGCAGCAAATCGACGGCGGGGCGCAGATCTTCGACGTGAATATGGATGAAGGCATGCTCGATTCCGAGGCCGCCATGACGCGCTTCCTCAACCTGGTGGCGGGCGAGCCCGACATCTCGGCCAAGCCGGTCATGATCGATTCCTCCAAGTGGAGCGTGATCGAAAAGGGCCTGCAATGCGTGCAGGGCAAGCCGGTGGTGAACTCCATCAGCCTCAAGGAGGGCGAAGAGGCGTTCAAGAAGCGCGCCCAGCTCATCCGCCGCTACGGCGCGGCCACCGTGGTGATGGCCTTCGACGAAGACGGGCAGGCGGACAACCTCGAGCGCCGCAAGCAGATTTGCAAGCGCAGTTACGACATCCTGGTGAACGAAGTGGGATTCCCGCCCCAGGACATCATCTTCGATCCCAACATCCTCACCGTGGCCACGGGCCTGGAAGAGCACAACAATTACGCCGTCGACTTCATCGGGGCGGCGAAATGGATCCGCGAGAACCTTCCGGGCGCCCACGTGAGCGGCGGCGTATCCAACATCTCCTTCTCCTTCCGCGGCAACAATCCCGTGCGCGAGGCCATGCACTCGGCTTTCCTTTACCACGCCATCAAGGCTGGCCTGGACATGGGCATCGTCAACGCCGGCATGCTCCAGGTTTACGAGGAAATCCCCAAAGACCTGCTGGAACTCGTCGAAGACGTGCTGCTCAACCGCCGCGAGGACGCGACCGAGCGCCTGGTCAATTTCGCGGAGACGGTGAAGAAGACCGACAAGGTCAAGGTCGAGGACGAAGCGTGGCGCAAGGGCACGGTGGAGGAACGGCTCAGCCATTCCTTGGTCAAAGGCATCGTCGAGTTCATCGACAAGGACGTCGAAGAGGCCCGGCTCAAATACGCCAAGCCGCTGGAGGTCATCGAAGGCCCCCTGATGGCGGGCATGAGCGTGGTGGGCGATCTGTTCGGTTCCGGCCAGATGTTCCTGCCCCAGGTGGTGAAGAGCGCGCGCGTGATGAAAAAGGCCGTGGCCGTGCTGCTGCCCTATATCGAAGCCGAGAAGCTCAAAAACCCTTCCACCAGCCGCGAAGCCGGAAAAATCCTCATGGCCACGGTCAAGGGCGATGTCCATGACATCGGCAAGAACATCGTGGGCGTGGTGCTGGCCTGCAACAATTACAAGATCATCGACATGGGCGTTATGGTTCCCGCCCAGAAGATCCTCGAGAAAGCCAAGGAGGAGAACGTAGACGCCATCGGCCTTTCCGGCCTCATCACCCCGTCGCTGGACGAGATGGTGCACGTGGCCAAGGAGATGCAGCGCCAGGGTTTCACCATCCCGTTGCTGATCGGCGGCGCCACCACCTCGGTCGCGCATACGGCCGTCAAAATCGCGCCCGCCTACTCGCATCCCGTCGTGCACGTGCTGGACGCCTCCCGCAGCGTGCCCACCACCGGATCGTTGCTGAACCCGGAATTGCGCGGGGCCTTCATGGACAAGCTCACCGCCCGCTACGACGGCGTGCGCGAGGACCATAAGAAAAAGCTGTTGGACCGCAAGTCCATTTCCATCAACGAGGCCCGCAAGCGCAAGCCCATGGTCGATTGGAACGGCGCCCACGCGAAGTTCGACATCGTCAAACCCAAATTCCTGGGCATCAAGACCTTCGAGAGCTATCCCCTCGAAGACCTGGTCCCGTACATCGACTGGACTCCGTTTTTCCAGACCTGGGAGTTGGTCGGACAGTATCCCAAGATCCTGAAGGATGAAGTCGTGGGCGTCGAAGCCACCAAGCTCTTCAACGACGCGCAGGCCCTGCTCGCGAAGATCCTGGCCGACAAGAGCCTCACCGCCCAGGCGGTCTTCGGATTGTTTCCGGCCAATAGCGTCGGCGACGACATCGAAATCTACGCGGACGAAACCCGCGCGCGCGTCCTCGCCACCGTGCATTCCCTTCGCCAGCAGACCGACAAGCCAGGCGCCGAGCCCGATCTCGCCCTCTCCGATTTCATCGCGCCCAAGGTTTCCGGAGTCGCCGATTATTTCGGAGCCTTCGCCGTCACGGGCGGCGTGGGGCTGGATGCGATCGTCAACGCCTTCGAAAAGGACATGGACGACTACAACAGCATCATGGCCAAGGCCCTGGCCGACCGTCTGGCCGAGGCCTTCGCCGAACATCTCCATCAACGTGTGCGCCGCGAGTTCTGGGGCTATGTTAAGGTGGAGAACCTCAGCAAAGAAGAGCTGATTCGGGAAAAATATCAGGGAATCCGACCGGCTCCGGGGTATCCCGCTTGTCCCGATCATACTGAAAAATCCGTTCTTTTCGATCTTCTGGGTGTCTCAAGCCAGACCCGGATTGTGCTGACCGAGAGCTTCGCGATGATGCCGGCTGCGGCTGTCAGCGGTTGGTATTTCGCCCATCCACAGTCGCGGTATTTCGGCGTGGGAAAAATCGGGAAAGATCAGGTTACGGATTATGCCGTGCGTAAAGGCATGGACCTGGAGACCATGGAGCGCTGGCTTGCGCCCAATCTCGACTACGATCCCGTCTGATGGATAACGCTCGGTGATCGAGCGGCGTCTTAGTGTGATGGTGCGGACATAAAAGTCCGCGTTTCCCGCTCCGCGGTCCGAATCGGAAGCATTCACCCCGATCATGCTTTTCACAATTTGCCGGATTCGAGGTGGGATTTGTCAGGAACGGTAAGGGAATTATTACATTCCTTCCGTCTTTTGGACACCACCACCAGGGTAGCGTGCCTACCCGGTCATTTTAGGAAGGATCAGATTATGAACAAGCAGACTCTGTCTCGCCTCGCCATTTCGATGGTTGTAGTCGGACTGATGAGCGTCTCCCAGATCAATGCTGGCGAAGCCGCTGCCGCAAAGAAAACCGAGGCCGCCGCTCCCGC
>JBDSIO010000449.1:0-2697 GCA_039917895.1 Fibrobacteria bacterium
GCCACCACCTTGAACGAATACAAGAGCCATATCGAAAAGGATCCGGCGCTGGAGCGGCGGTTCCAGCCCGTGATGGTGGGGGAGCCCAGCGTGGCGGAAAGCATATCCATCCTGCGCGGGATCAAGGAGCGTTTCGACAGCCATCACGGCGTGCGCATCCAGGACAACGCCATCGTCGCCGCCGTGAAGCTCTCCTCCCGGTATATCGCCGACCGCTTCCTGCCGGACAAGGCCATCGATCTGATGGACGAGGCCGCGGCCATGGTCAAGACGCAGTTGGACACCGCGCCGGAAGCGTTGGACTCCCTGAGCCGCCGCCTGTTGCAATTGCAAATCGAGGAAAAGGCGCTGAAGAAGGAGAAGGACGAGAAAAGCCGCGATCGCCTCGTGGGCATCCGCAAGGAAATCACGGACCTGGACGAACAGGTAAAGGCCATGCAAGCCCAGTGGGAGGCGCGCTCGCGCCAGATCAGGAAGTCGCGCGAACTGCAGGCCGAGGTCGATCGCATCAAACAGCAGATCGAGAAGGCCGAGGCGGAATACGACCTGAACCGCGCCGCGGAATTGAAGTACAAGACCCTGCGGGACGCCGAACGAAAGCTTCAGGAAGGCATGGAGCAATCCGCCCAGGCCAAGGTCGGAGGAACGCAGTTCAACGAAGAAGTGACCGAGGACGAGGTCGCCGAAGTGGTCGCCCGTTGGACCGGCATTCCCGTGACGCGCCTTAAGGAGGCGGAAAAGGACAAGCTGCTCAATCTGCCGGAGCATCTCGCCAAGCGGGTGGTGGGCCAGCAAGATGCCATCGAAGCCTTGTCGAACGCCATCCTGCGCAACCGCTCCGGGCTCGGCCGCGAGAATCGGCCCATCGGCAGCTTCCTGTTCCTGGGCCCCACGGGCGTGGGCAAGACCGAACTGACCAAGGCGGTTGCGGAATTCCTGTTCGACAGCGAGGATTACGTGGTGCGCCTGGACATGAGCGAATACATGGAGAAGCATTCCGTCTCAAAACTGATCGGCGCGCCTCCGGGGTATGTCGGCTACGAAGAAGGTGGGCAATTGACCGAGGCCGTACGCCGCCGGCCTTACGCGGTGGTGCTGCTGGACGAGGTGGAAAAAGCCCATCCGGACGTGTTCAACATCCTGTTGCAAGTGCTGGACGATGGGCGGCTCTCGGATTCCCAGGGGCGCACGGTGAGTTTCAAGAACACCATCATCGTGATGACCTCGAACATCGGATCGCAGAAAATCGCCCAGGCCAAAGGGCCTGTCACCGTGGACGAATTGATGCCGGACATCCGCACCTTCTTCCGTATCGAGTTCGTGAACCGGATCGACGAGATCCTCGTCTTCCGCCCCCTGGCGAAAGCCGAGCTTACGCGTATCGCGGAACTTCGCTTCCGGGATTTGGCGAAGCGTCTGCGGGAGAGGGGCATCGATGCATCCATCACGCCTGCCGCGTCCTCGGCCATCGCGGAAAGGTCCTTCGATCCGCAATTCGGGGCCAGGCCGATCAACCGGTATATCCAGACCCAATTGGAGAATCCGTTGAGCCGCATGATCGTGGGCGGAAAGCTTTTGGCGAAGGATCGTTTGACGGTGGATTTCGCCGACGACGCCTTCACCTTTCGGACGGAACGCCCCGCTTCCGTGAATCCAGCAGCGGGCGCTCCGGGAAGTGCATCCTCCGGTTCCGACGCCGGTCCGAACCCGGCGGGCGGCGATGAGGATATCGAAGATGTCCTCTTCTCGGAAATGACCTGATTTCCGGTTCGCGGGTGTACCCCTTGGTACATCCGCGGCTTTCTCCAATCATCTCTCGCGACAATTTCGGGATTTCCAGAAATTCCTCAAGGGGGATGCGCTAAATCTTGCTTATATTGGCTAGTACGTAAGGGTAGAATGGCAGGGGAGGAGTCTCTTGCCGAGCTCCTTTCGTCGAAGGGATTGCCATGGGAAAGCATATTATGAGTTGGGCGACCGCCGTACTGGTCGCGGCCATCGGAATCGTCTTTCCGCAGTCCGCTTCCGCCCAGAAAACTTTCAAAGGCGATAATTACGCCATAACGTTTACGACCGGATGGGATACTTTTCCGAAAACGCCTAACGTTGTCGGAAAATATAAGGGGGTCTTTGGCATTGCGACCATGGGGGCAGCGGAGAGTATGACTTTGCCCAACTTGGATTCCCTAGCGACCTTCTATTCGGATTCACTGGGCGGCCACATTACCAAGGATTCCAGCGGCATCAAGACCCTCGGCAATTACTCGGTCCATTGGCAACAGTTCAAGTACGACAGTCTACCTAAGTTAAGTGCCCAGATCTCAGCATCTACCGGTCTGGAGGTACACCTCACGAATGGTAACTTCCGTGTCTACTACTTACAATCGGAAAGCTATGTCTTTACCCTGGCGCTGCTTGCGGTCCTGCCTGGCGGGATACCTCCCTATGCGGACGTGGAAGCGGCGATCACCACCCTCAAGCTCGGCGCTCAAACCGGCATCATCTCCCTGGCCCGCGGTGCCGGACGCGATCTCTGGATCCGTGGCGGTAAGTTGGGCGGCGCCTGGCTCAAGGCCAACCGGGTCTTCGCGGTGGAATGCTTCGATACCCGCGGCGCCCTGATCGGGTCCGCGACCCATGCCGCGGAAGGATCCTGGAACCTTCCCGCCTCGCGCCAGGACATGTTCGTCGTTCTGC
>JBDSIO010000450.1:0-12415 GCA_039917895.1 Fibrobacteria bacterium
GACCGGAAATCGGTCATTTTGGAGCGGATTAGGCGGTCATTTTGGGCTGGATTCCCCGGTCATTTTGAACCGGATTGCGCGGTCATTTTCAACTGGATTCCTCGGTCACTTTGAGCCGGATTACGCACGGTACGAAAAGGAGTTCGTGACCTCAGGGGATCCGGAGAGCGCGTACCGCGGGGATTTTTACAGGAATCCCAGGGGGTATTTCCTTAGGATCCTAACCTAGCGCCGGCATGGGGTTGGATGAGCCGTTCAGGTAGCGGCAACAAAAAAGCCCCGGGGGATTTCTCCGCCGGGGCTTTTGCATATTTTTGCCGGATGATCGCGCTAAGCAAATACCCCAGAAAACTTCTCAGGGCGAAGCCGATTTAGAGCCGGCACGTTGTATTCGGTAGCGGCATGGTGAATCCACTTTGACGTATTTTCGTCCACCTGGAGAATCTCGATTCCCAGCAATTCTCCGTGGGCGTCGATATCGAGAATAACATCCCCATCCCCCAATTGACGGGAACGCTCCGACTGCCCGTTCTTCACCTTAATGTAGATCGCCAAAACGCGATCCCCATGGTTGGTAACGGTGACCGAAAGGTCATCCCTCTCTGAATGCGGTGACGACGGTTGCATCTCCATCATTTAGCTCCTCCACAATCACGAAATAACGATAATCGCCGATACGTTTCCAGAATTTCCGATATTCGGGCTTGCGATTCGGTACTTCTTGGCTCGGTTCACGTAGTACCTCAA
Source organism: Fibrobacteria bacterium (assembly GCA_039917895.1). Classification (GTDB taxonomy): domain Bacteria; phylum Fibrobacterota; class Fibrobacteria; order UBA11236; family UBA11236; genus Chersky-265. Next base: position 748 of record JBDSIO010000450.1, read on the forward strand.
GAACCATTTCTTCTGTTATATATGACCGCCCGCTGTTTACCTTTCGGTCCCATGCGTGGCTTGAACAGAACACCTTGCGGTAGTTGGGCACGTCCGAAAGATATTATACAGGCTATCGACTTTGAGGGCCATGGGCTTAAATATTTAAGCGCCACGGATGAGCGAAGTTTGCGAACTATCGCTACTTTCGAGTAATTAGCACTCTAACGATTGGACTGCAAGGAGTTACCCAACGGTCACAAACCCGTCAAATCAAGGTCAAGCCGCGCCAATCTCCTCCATCCATGTCCCTCCAAGCCCCCTAAAAAGGTCAACCGATTCCCTTAGGAAGGTCAAAATGATCCGTAGGGCAATCGGTTTGGAGCCAGGGATGCCCATGGTGCTCCTCCCTCCAGACAACACCTCGACACTATGCGCGCTCGATCTGCTTGAACTGTCCACGCCTCGGAATGGATTGCCGAACGGGTTGCGCAAATAGGCAGTTAGCCTTTTTCGAAGGTAGCGCCTAGTTTTGAGGATCACGACCCTACCGGGAAGTTACGCACCAGATAAGTCTCCAAAAACGCGATTTTCAGCCATAAATCTGGAAATTTGTAAATATTTCCGGCAGGTCTTGCGAAAATATTTCACCAGAGCTTACAATAGCCTCAGTCAGTTCAGGAAGATATATTAACTTCAAGGGGCTGATGAAAACCGCCCAGGCCACAATGCTCGATCAAGAATTCAAATATTTCCAGGAAAACCAAGTTGAACTTGTCTCAAAGTACAACGGGAAATACTTGGTGATTCGCGATCAGAACGTGGTCGGAGCGTACGACTCTCGTGGTGAAGCCTATACCGCGGCAGTCAAGCAGTTCCCCGTTGGAACATTCCTGATTCAGCATTGCTTACCTGGCAGTGAAAGTTATACACAGACTTTCCATTCACGCGTCCAGTTTCACTAGCATCCTGAATCCGGGGCGCCCCTGCAAGCGTTCACTATTCAATATCATCGACTTGTGAACGTCCTCATAACCGAGGTAGGTTTATCTGCGCCTGTGGTTCCTGGCGAAGCAAACCCACCGAAGCCTCAGGCGACTAAATTCCATGCCATCTGGGATACTGGAGCGACTGGAACGGTCATTACCAAAGCCGCCGCAGCAGGCCTGGGACTTGTCGCAACCGGCCAAACTGAAGTCCATGGTGTTCATGGTGGGAAAGTCGTAAGCACCTACATCGTCGATCTTCATCTGCCCAATGGCGCAACTATCCCCTTTGTTGAGGTTACAGAATGCGATGCGCTTTCCAACGATGGAAAATGCAACGTCCTGATCGGGATGAACGTAATTTCCTTGGGCGATTTTGCAGTTACCAACAAAGAAAACAACACGGTAATGACGTTTTGTATGCCCTCCCATAGAAATTTTGATTTCGTTAAGGACATTCACGAAAACCGAATTATGCCGAATAATTTAAACCGCACCGACCGCCGTGCCTGGGAAAAAAAGCACGGGAAAGCCTAACCAAAGAGCATTATTCCCCTGTACTAGCCAAGGGGTAGCCCTTCCTACTCGGCCCGCAAGCACCAACTCAAGCCTCCTAAGCGACTTCCTCAACACTTCCGGAGTCAGGTCCAAGGACCGGAGAAGATGCTGAGCGAAAGCCGTTGCCAAGCTTTTGCCAAGATTTCATTTCCGGCTTCCAGCGACAATTTCCAGGGAGTTCCGGGAATCTGCTTTTTAGAGGGGAAATCCTAGGTGTTGGACTTTTTCGGAGACTTCTGGGGAGTTCCGGGAATGGGTAAAGCCGGTATTTCGTTTTCGAATACCAGAATACCGTGTGCCAGCCAACCACGCCTAAATGGCGGCATACGGTGGAGCGGCTGAAGTCTTATTTCAAGAAATGGGATTCCCGGTCAGGGTTCGACCAGGCTAGCGCTTAATCCCGCGCCTCTTCAATTAATGTTTCCAACCCCACGAACCGGATCCGGTTGCCGCTCATCTCCTTTTCGTAAGGCGCCGCCACGTCATGCGCGACCACGAGGTTCTTGCCCTTAGGGTGCAGTTTCCGGAACGCGGTAATCCCGTCTGCTTCGAACCGCTCCGCCGTCCACTTACATTCGATCGCGATCGGATCCCGGCCTTTTCCCACAAGCACGAAATCGACTTCCCTATGAGCCTTGTCGCGCCAATATTGGATGTCCCGCCGCTGTAAGCGTCCCTGCATTTCATTCAGCACCAAGTGCTCCCAGAAAATACCGTAATCTTCCGGTCGCAAATCGTTCCATCCTTTGTAGTGCGCTATAAAGCCTGTGTCGAAGGCGTATACTTTTGGAGCCGAGACGATTTCCGTGGCCTTGTGACTGCTGAAGGGGCGGATCACATGCATGACGAAGGTGGCTTCCAATACCGCGAGATAATTGGTGATGGTCTGTCGGCTCACCTCGCAGGGTTTGGCGAAGCGGGTGGCTTCGAACATCCCGCCGCTTTGGACCAGGAGCAATTCCGTGAATTTTTGAAACGAGTTGCGCCGTTCCAGCCGGAAGAGCTCCTGGATGTCCTTCGCCCAATACGCGTCCATCCACTCCTGGAAGTCGTGATCGGGGAGTTCCTCCGCCAGGAAGAACGGAGGTAGTCCGCCGCGCGACATACGGTGCGACGGATCGGGATTTCCGAACGCGACGGATTCCCCTGAGAGCATCGGGGTCAGCCAGAGTTCCGATTTGCGGCCTGCCAAGGTATCCTTGAACTTCGCGGTAGCCCCCAGGATGGAGGACCCGGTTGCGATGATGCGTATACCACGGAAGTGATCCGCTGCGATTTTAAGGATCTCCGAAGGATTCTCCAGACGATGGATTTCATCCAGGACGAGTCTGTGCCCGTTGTGGCTTTCGAGAAAGCTTTCCGGATCCGAGAGCATGCGGCGCACTCTGGGCAATTCGCAATCAAAATATTTCGTGCGCGGGATCGCTTGGCACAGGCTCGTTTTTCCTGACCGACGAATCCCGGCCAACCAGATGAGTGATCGCTTTTTCCATAGGCTTTCGATCGCGGAAAGCCAATATTCCCGCATAACCATATGCAACCAAAATAGCACTTGGTAATACTAAACGCAAAACTATTTGCGTTTAGTAAGTAGAATCCTAGAAATTCGTCAAAATATGCCGTTTTCGCGTGAACGGAAGCCGGCCAGGTTATCCGGCCAGCTCCTTGCTCGCCGTGTACACATTCTCGAACAGCTTCGCCAGCTTCGACGTCGGCGTGGCTGAGAAGGCAAGCCGAAGTATGCTGCCGAAGTTGATGGTACCGGTGGAATAATCCTTCAGCAGCTTCTGCCGCAATAGTTCCGGATCGGCCTTGGGCTTGATGCACATGAAATAGCCGGAGTTGAAGGGCAGGGCCGTGAATTGCGCTTTGTATTCGGGATGAGCGGCCAGGATGCGCTTGACCTCGTCGTACCGCCTCTTGAGCAGGTCGAACTTCATCTTCTTCTCGGCGTTGTATTGGCCGTCCGTCCAGGAGCGGACCAGCAGGGATTGCGCGGGATTGGAAGAGTTGGAGATGTTGCCGCGGATGGCGCCGCCGGTCTTGGCTTCCAGGGCTTCGTACAGCACCGGGGTGCCGCCCTTGATGCCGTAGGTGAGGAAGCCCACGCGGAAGCCCCACACGTAATCCTCCTTGGTGGCGCCGTCGATCTTGACAGCCAGCACGTTGGGGTGCAGTTCCAACAGATCGCAGAAGATGGATTGGGCGTAAACGCCCTCTTCGAACACCAGCCCGAAATACGCGTCGTCGATGAGCACCACGATCTTTTCGCCCTTGGCGGCGCCATGGGAGATGGCGGCCAGGATTTCATTCACCTCGGAAGGGAGCGGAGTGTAGCCCGAGGGATTGTTGGGGAAGTTCAGCAGCACGATCTTCTTGCCGTTGGGCGAGGGGATGTCCAGCTTGGCCCTCAGGCCCGCCGCGTTGAATCCGCCGTCCGAAGTGTAGGTGGGGAAGGTGTCCAGACCGGCGCCGAAGGCGTTGGTGAAGATGAGGCCGTAGTTCTCCCAGAACAGATCCGGGAGGATGACGGTGTCGCCTTCATTGCAGAACAGATAGCCGGCCATGCTGAGGCCGTGGGTCAAGGCGGCGGTGACGACGGGATTGCTGAAGGTTTTGCCGGCGAGGCCGGGATTCTTCTTCTCGATCATGCCCTTCCAGATTTTCCGGATATCGGCGCGGCCCGGGCTGGGCGCATAGGGATAGGCGTCGCCCGCGGGAAGGTCCAAGTGCTTGGAAATGCTGGGCAGGGCCACGGGCGATCCGTCGTCTTCGAGGGCGATGCCGATGGTGGCGTTGATTTCCTTGCCGTTGGCTTCGGCGGACTGGGCCAGGATGCCCTGCTTGGGAAAGAAGATGGCCTTGCCCTTGGCCGACAACATGTCGAATACGGCGGGATTGGCGGTCTTGATGGCGTCATTCAGTTTAACGGCTTGCGGATCGAGTTCCATGATGCTTCCTCTGGGGTTTCGAGGAGGAAAGATAAAAAAGGGAAGAGTGGATACGGAGCGTTCACAGGCGGGGTGGCGATATGGGGGGAGAGGGTCGGGCGCAGGGCATGGAGCATTACCAAATGGCTGGCGGCAAAATTGGGAAGTCCGTTGGAATTCCTAAGAGCAAACCGTGCGTAGAAACGGGGAATTTGGCTACAACTGGCTTTGTTGCGACGGCTTGGAAGCGGCAGCGAGTGCTCCGCCGTTTGCCCCAGCCGCCCGCCGTTTCCTCAGTCTCTTCAACCCCCGCGTATCGTCCGAACCACCGTCCTAATCAATCCCGCTCCGATCCTGAACCCGGGCAGTTCCATGTAGATGTCGAGAGGATGATCCGGAACCGGTTCCCGGATTTCCCGGAAGCGGCCGAACAGGATGATGAAGATCCCCAGGCGCAACACGGCCGAAAGCAGGAATAGACTCTGCAGGCGCCATTCATGAACGACTGGCAGGCGCGTCGCCAGCCAGCCGCCCAACAGGGAAAAGCCGCAGCCGAACAGGCCGATTACCAAGGACGCGAAAGCGATGAAGTGGCCGCGATGCTTTTGGTCGGTGGCGTTGAGCATGTGGTTGAAGTTGGCGAGATTGTACCCGCCCCAGGTCGCGCCGCTGTAGAAGCAGGCGGCCCAGATGACCCAGCGGTTTCCCGAGAACACGTAGGGGACGGGGATGAGGGAAACCAGCAGTGCGGAGATCCACAGCACCCGGCTGGCGCCGCGGTGATCGGCTAGGCGGCCCCAGAAGCCGGCGAATGCGATGGATCCGATTACGGTGAGCGCCATGGAAATGGAGAGGAAGAGATAGGTGAACCGCAGATCGCGCAGGTACCAGACCGCGAAGAAGGGGCCGGACATGGCCGCCGCCCCCTGGAAAAGTCCCGTGGCGGCGCTGTAGCGGATGAATTCACGACCCGGGCGGAATTGCAGGGGAGCGAAGGCTTCCGGAGGCATGCTGGAGGGCGGTTCGTATTGCCGCGTGAGGAACGCATAGGAGATCAATCTCAGGCCCGCGGCCGTGGCGAAGACGCAGGCGAACAGGAGCCAGGGCGCATTGTGAGCCCCGTAACGGCGGGAAATTATTCCGGCGGTGAGCGAGAAAGACAGGTAGCTCCAGGAAAAGAATACGCTGCGCCAGGCGAAGTGACGGCCGCGGGCGGATTCCGGTATCAGATCGGCCATCCAGGCGACCCAATAGGGGCCGTTCAGGTTGTTGCACACCGCCGCGGAGACGAAGCAGGCTATGTAGGCGGCGGAAGCCCAGCGCCCCGGCAGCCATCCGGCGAAAGCCGCCAGGAACAGGAACAGGCATTGCCCGCGCACGGTCCACAACACGTAGTGCTTGCGTCCCTTTTCCGGATCGGCCCAGGCGGGCATGAAGAACTGCGCCACCGAACCGAACAGCGCCGGCAGGGAGCTCAGCAGCGCGATGCCCATGGAAGAGGCCCGCAGGGCTATGGCTCCGGCGACCCCGAAGTTATCCAGCAGCGCGATCATGCCGTTGGCGGCGAGTCCGTCGCGGAAGCTGTTCAACAAGGCGGCGCGGACGGCGGGAGGGCCTACGTGGATGCCGCCGAGGGTTGATTCGGAGGGAGGAACGGAAGGATGTGGATTTGATGGCGGGGGGAAAGCAGGTTGGTCGTGCATGTGAGATGGCGGAGGTGTCCTTATGGGATCAAGCGGTATTTATTCTATAGACCCAATATCTTCTTCGCTTTCGCCAACTGAGCCTTTACCGATGCGCTGCCCGTGCCGCCCTGGATGTTGCGGCGCTCGGCGGAATAGGCGAAGGTGAGTTTCTTGCGGAAGGCCTTGCCGTCCGGGATGTCGGCCCACTCCGATTCGGGCAATTGTAGGAAGGAGACCTTCAATTTATCGGCCTTGCCGACCATGCGGCCCACGATGTGATGGGCGTCGCGGAAGGGAATGCCTTTCTCGACCAGGTAATCGGCCAGATCCGTGGCCAGCATGCCCGGATGCATCTTGCGTTCGATCTCGTCGAGGCGGAATTTCACCGAGACCATGGCTTCGGCCATCACCGTCAGGCAAAGCGCCAGGGTTTCCACCGAGTCGAACACCGGTTCCTTGTCTTCCTGCAAATCGCGATCGTAGGCGTGGGGCAGGCCCTTCATCACCGTGAACAGGCGCGTGAAGTTCCCGAGCAGGCGGCCGGACTTGCCGCGGATCAATTCCATCGAATCCGGATTCTTTTTCTGCGGCATCATGCTGGATCCGGAAGTGTAGGCCTCGCCGAGTTCAATGTAGGCGAACTCCTGGGTGGACCAGAGCACGAAGTCTTCGGCGTAAGTGCTGAGCAGGCAGCCCAGGATGGCGGAGGCGCCCAGGAATTCCAGGGCCCAGTCGCGATGGGCGGTGGCGTCGATGCTGTTCTGCGAGAGTTCGGGGAAGCCGAGCCGGGCGGCGACCAGGTCGCGTTCATAGGGAAAGGCGGAACCGGCCAGGGCGCCGGATCCCAGGGGCATCTGCCCCGCGGATTCACAGGCATGGCGCAGGCGGGACTTGTCCCGTTCCAGGGCCCAGAAAAAGGACAACAGGTAGTGGCCGATATAGACGGGCTGGGCTTGCTGCACGTGGGTGTAGCCGGGCATGAGCGCGGTGCGGTATTCCACCGCCTTATGGTAGATGGCGGTTTGCAGGGCCGAGACCAGCATTTCCAGATCCCGGGCGCGGCCGCGCACGTAGAGCTTCAGATCGGTGGCCACTTGATCGTTGCGACTGCGGCCGGTGTGGAGTTTCTTGCCCAGGGCGCCGATGCGCTCGCTGAGGATGCGCTCCACCGCCATGTGGATGTCTTCGTCGGAAGGCTGGAAGAGGTCTTTTCCCGCTTCGAGATCGGCGCGTACCTGCTCCAATCCGGCGGTCATCTTGGCTAATTCGGCCGCTGTCAGGACGCCGGCGGCCTTGAGACCGTGGGCGTGCGCGATGCTTCCCGCGATGTCCTCGCGGAACAATTTGCGGTCGAAGGAGAGACTGATGGACAGCCGCTCCATGGACCCGGCCATGGAACCCTGGAAACGGCCTTGCCAAAGCTTGTTGGGGGCGCTTTTATCCAGATCCACCGATGTCGCGCTTTTCGCGGATTTGCCCTTGCCGGCCATGCTGCTCTCCGTCCCTGTCTGGTAGGGGAAAAAGAGTAGAAAGTTTTCCGGCCCATGGACTTTCGGATTACCAGACGGCGGACTAGCAGACGGCGAACTACCACACGGCGGACGAAGGAGGACCGGGTTCGGCTAGCGGGGTCCCCGGCGCAGGATGCGCACCAAGGCGTATTCGCACTTCTTGATCATCTGCAGCTTGGTCACTTCGTTATCGCAACCGGTCCGGGAGGTGAATCCGACCTTCGACGCCTGGATCACCTCGTCGATGTCATCTTTATCCAGCCAGGTGGAAAAATAGCGGACCAGACCCTTCAGATTTGTGAAAGTGTAATTGTCGGTCCGGCGTTCGTCGAGTTGATAGGCCCCGAAGTTTGCGGAGCGGGATTGCGGTGTCGATGCTTCCATATTCAATGATATCTACCGGGCTGCGCGGCCCGTCAAGGATCCGGCACGTACTTCCGGATCATAAATTAGGGGTTTTCCCTACGGATTATAAGAATTATGGGAAGGATGGAGGCCGTTACCGTCAAGGGATGGTCAGATCCCGATCCACGCCGGTTCATTGCCAAGTCATTGCCAAGTCATTGCAGAAGGGAGAATGGCTTTTCCATCCTCGCATGGAGAGAGGAATCCGCTTCGTTGATGATCTGGACAAGGCAACTCGCCGACGTGCCGAATTCTTTCGGTGGCGTCCAGGTATATATGGGGAGTCCCTCCTTGTCCATGTAGCCTTGCGCCAGGTCAACCCATTTGATGCCGCCGTCCAGGGAAACCTGGATGGTCACCGGGCCCTTGCCGGGCATTTCCCATTGGATGGAGTAGGAGTGGCCGCCTACTAGGGTATCTCCGGGACCCGGTTTGATGATCCGCGGCATCGTCGGCGGAGGTAGACGGCGGACGGAAACCATCACGGTATCGGTTTTGGCGCGCACGCCGATGGTGGCGGCGAGTTCGAATGCGTAGACACCCTCTTCCGTAAAACGCACTTCGGAACGCAATTGCGTGGGGGAGAGGATGTCGGCCCTGCGGGGGCCGGGATTGGGCTTGCCGGGAATGGTGTCGTGGGGAATGGTGTCGCGGGGAATGGGATCCGCGCGTCCCGAATCGGCGGCCTCTTTGATCAGCCGCCACAGGACGGAAAGCCGGGGATCCGAACCGCCGGCCCCGCCGACCTTGCCTTCCAGGAAGCTGGCCACCTCAAGGAAGGCCTCATGGGATTCCCCGGCGAAGACTTCGAATTTGGGGATGGAATCCTGGTGGGTGGTATCGACCGGGCCCAGCGGAGTGATGCCGGGGCGGTAAATCAGGGTCGAATCCTTGCTGTCCAGTGCGATGGGCATCGGATATACGTTGCCGTTTCCGCTCAGCAGGTGCAAAGGGAATTTGCCCTCGGGCAGATCCTCGAAGACGAATACGCTGTCGACCAGGGTGGCCAGGAAGGGCGTGCCTGGCACGAAAATGCGCCCGGTCTTTCCGTGCACCGGTTCGCGCGCGACCTGGGCGGCGTACCGTATTAGGGGCCTGGGTTGCAGGTGGAAGCGGCTGAGGGACTTGCCGCTGTCCACGCGGGAGAAGACTTTGGCCGCCGTGTCGTATTTGAAGCCGAGCACCAGGCTGCCGGTGCGGTCAAGGGTTTTGAGCACAAGGTTGAACAAAGTGACGGCGGAATCGGCGCCGGCTTTCTTCGCAGCGCCCCGCGCTCCCGTTGCGCCCGCTGCACCCTCTGCGCCCGCTGAGGAAGAAGCGGAGAGCTTGGACAGGGATGACGGCGAAGCGGAGGAGGATAGAATCTGGAGTCGCGTGAAATCGCTTCCGGTAAGTTTGGTGAAATCGGAGTTCTTGATCTTGATGGTGAGCAATGGCTTCGGATCCACGGCGGGATTCTGATCCGCGGTGTATACATCCAGATCCCCGGATATGGGCAAGGGGGTGCCGAAGGCGTCCACGAAGCCTACCGTGAGCGACGGATTGTCCACCCCGGAGCTCGAGCCGCCGTCGGCGACCCGGTTTTCCCCGCAGTAAGCGAGCAGCAAGGCCGCGAATGCTGCAATGGCGGAGGAGGCGGAGGAAATGCGCCAAGGCCGGCGCGCGACTTGCTCGACATTTGGGGAACGTCCCATGCGGTTTTTCAAGATCCCGGTGATGCGATGGAATGGCGGCATGGTTCAGTGGATGGGCGAATCGGCCCGACCATCGGGTAAGGTAGGAATTTTCCCCATGACGGCCTTCATTCGGAAACCTTACTGTTGGGGAATAACTGCATGGTCAGCGTATAAACGCGGTCTTCCTTGTGGTCGCGGTCGATGATTTCCCGGAGCTCTTCCTGGAAGGAACGGATGCGATCCTTGATGGATTGGAAACCATCCTTGGAAATGCTGAACATCAGGGCGTTGTATTGGCGCTGATCGGCGGGGGTGGTCTCGAACACTTGCATGGCCAGGGAGCCCAGCTCATGAATGTGCTGGCGCGCCGCCATGGCCTGGACGTTCTTTTCCGTGTAGATATGGCGCTCGGCCACCATGTATCCGCTGGCCGTTTTCTTGATCAGGCCCAATTCCAGCAGGAGCTTGATGGATTCTTCGGCCTGGGTCGGCGTAATCGGGGGGAGGATGTTGGCGGCGATGATGCCGGGGTGGCGCTGTTTCTGTTCGAACCCGAAATAGTTCCACACCGCGGAGTAATACCACTTGGAGAAGAAACGGAATTGCGTCTCGCCCACGATGCGGGCGCGCGAGCTGCGGAACTTGGCCAATTGCCCGAAGAGGAAGTTCTTCTCCGTCATGCCCTTGGCCTGGTTGAACTGGACCAGCAGATCGAAATACCGGTATTCGCGTTCGCCCAGCCGCATGGCCTTGCCGACTTTGATGCGCAGGTTCTGGCTCAGCTGCCGGCGGCCTTTGATGACGGCGGGCAGCAAGCTGGAGCAGGACGCGGGCAGTCCCGCTTCCTTGGCGAAACTGCGTTGCGAGAATTCCCCGTCGGCAATCTTACGGTAGGCGTAATAATCGCGAAGGAAGTCGCGGTAGTCGAGGTATTGCAGGATTTGGGGTGCGACGGGGTCCATGTGTAAAGTATACTACCTAGGCCTCGTGGGAACGAACGGGAATCGCCGTTCAATATGAGGACAATTAATCCTCTAAAATTCCGCTATTCCTCTCTTGCCTGAATCCGTATTTTCGCGCCTTCCCGGGCTATTTGCGATTTGAGGCTGTTTTAAAAGGGCTTGATGAAGATCACGCCTTGAACGCGCTCCCGTCATGAGTCGCGTGGTGAGGACAAATAGTCCCCGCTTTCGCGGTCTTTTTTTTGTCGATCCGTTCCGACAGCGTGTATCCTTATTCCAGGTACGCTGCAACTGGAGGTTCTATGAAGATGTCCAAATCCGCACAACTGTTGACCGGGCTGGGCCTTGCGGCCGGTCTCTTCTGGGGATGTCAGGATCTCCTGAGCCAGAAGGACGATCCATCGTCAGGCACGCCTGTGACTGCCGACGAAACGGTATTAAGCCTGTCCATCAAGGACGACCCCGCCTGCAGGGAACAATGGAATTCCATCCTGGCCGCGCGGACCAATGGGCATCCGGACAGCATGGCGGAAAGCGCCTTCCTCTCCGGTTGCGTTAAGGAGATCAAGGCCGGCAAAGACAAGATCCCGCCGATCATCCCTCCTGGACTGGTTCCGGATTCGCTGAGCCGCTGCCATTGGATCGTCGCCCAGATCGAAGGCGGCCGCAACGAGATGACGGTTTCCTACAAGCGCTATTGCCCGAATGATTGCCGCAAGCTCGAGGATAAGGACAGCGTCCGCCACGAGCATTTGTGCCGCGACTCCGGAGTCGACACCACCAAGCCTCCGCGCGACACCGTCAAGGTTCCCCGCGACACCATCGAGAAGCCGCCGCACCCCAATACTTCCGAATGCGCCGCCATCAAGCTGAAGCTGAGCATGGCCAAGCCCGGCGAACCCGGCCGCGCCGACTTGGAGCGCATGTTCAAAATGCACTGCCTTGATTCCATTCCGCCAAAGCCGACCGATCCCAA
>JBDSIO010000451.1:0-24386 GCA_039917895.1 Fibrobacteria bacterium
TGTGCGGGAGCGATTGCGCGTATTGCGTTTACAAACAGGCGCGCTACCGCAACGGGTTCAGCACGCCATGCTTCACTTGGTTCGCGGCGCAGAAGATCGAGAAGAAATGCCGTGAGTGCCGGTTTTATCTGCAACGGCGGGCGGAGGATCCGGCACTGCTGGAAGACCCGGCGTGGCATCCGGTTAAGCCGGCCTGATTTTTTTCCGCTTCCCATACCCTCAACGGCAGAACCACGACCGTGGACCACGCTGTGCTGACGAAATGGAACAGCCACGAGATGCGCGATCTGTTTTCCAAAGATGCGGTTTCGGGCAAGGTAGACTTGGCCCAGCATAGGAACGCGTCCCGGATGAACAAATGCCCGAACCCGTAGCTCGTTCTCCCGATCGAGGCGATGGGAAAACCCCAATATGGCCCTATCAAAAAGGAAGTCGCTTAACGGGCAGCGCCTATATCGCTGGCACCCCAATCGGGCCGACTCTCACATCGAAGGGGGGGAACTCAACCTTGTTGACGTCTAAACCAGGCCCAGAAAATTCCAAGGAAAAGTTGAGTATTCCTGGAGCCGAAATCGCGAAGGGTTGAACGTTCAACATTATTACGAAGAGGTTCGCCGGTATTGGGGAATCAACATGCAGAGGCACTGCACTTCGAATTATACCCTCCCTAGAGACCTGAAAATTGCAGTTTGGATAAGTGGGTGCATCCTCAGGGTCCAATTTGATATAGAAGCTCAAACGTGTAATGAATGGCCACTTTTCTTCTTGTTGGAAGTTTATCACCATTGCGTCGGGGTATACGCCCATGAGGGAAAGTTTTCCGCCAAGTTCTTGGCGTACATCTTCACACACAACAAAATCGAGGACCTTCATGCTGCAAGAGCCCCCGTCACAAAAGTTTTCGAGAATCCAGGCGACTCGATGTCTGCACCTTTATTCTCCGCTGAACCCCGAGCCTGACCACTAACGATCACTGTGGTGGTTCCCACGGAAGGTATCTGTACATAGCTCCGGGACATCAGGGCTCCGCTAGCGGCTTCCAAAAGTTTTCCCTGAACAATCTTTTCTTGAAAATGCTTATCGGCAACATCAATAATCCATGGATAGCTGCGTAAAATTCGCAATAGCGCGAGCCCGCTCTTGGACCAAGCCTCCTTGCTCTTCCAATTCGATATCTGACGGTGCGGCAGTTCGAGAGCACGCTCGACACGTCCAAGAGGAATCGCATGCTCCTTAAAGAATTTCAAAATTTCTTCAACGGATAATATTTCTGCCTCACGGATCGCATTGGGAAATGCTTCAGGATCGGAGACGTCAAATTCCATTTCGCAGTGGTCACACTCCGTATGCGACTGTTGATAAGGTACAGGCTTCCCAAAAGGAGCGGTGTAGTGCTGGGTGGTTTCCACAACCCTCATGCCCGGCTCACCGCAGGACTTGCAATTTGTGTTGTTCAGTTCATGCATAGCAACTCCTAGAGGCAGTAATACCCATTTAGATGGAAGGACTTAATTCCAAATCCATCAAGCAATTGGATTTTCCCATTTGCATCCTTGGCCCTTAGGGAGAAAAAAGAAAGGTACGACCTGTCGTCCATGTAGTTGAAGTGATAATTCTCTAAGGCGAGCTTAAGGGGATGGTTCAGAAATACCCGATTCGTCCCGTTTGCCGGAGTGAAGTCTGCCACCGTCATGCCTCCGATTATTGCCAATATCTCGACTTTTCCTCCTTTGATATGAAGGCTATCTGCGGCACACTGAGTAACTTTTCGTCCTATCTGCACTTCAGGGCTCCCGGTCAGGCAAGCATCGATTAGTTTCTTCAGCAGTTCGGGATTCATTTGGAACCACTGAATATAATCGTTCTTTCACCCCATGTATCTTTAAGATACACCAGGCAAGCAATAGGATCAACCACTAGGTATGGTACCCGCTTCCTGAATCTACCCCAAATAGTGACAAAACAGTAACCGTATGTCAATCAGCACCCCTCAGGACTAGTTCCAAAGCACAATCCTCTTCGGCTAAAAAAGCTCCACCGGCGATAAATCGCTCGGAAGAATTCAGGGGAGACAAATGACGAAAAAGTAAGAAATGCAATGGCCCCTAATAACAAGTTGAACAGGTCCGAAAGCCGATACCAAGTTTTTGCCAAAATTTCGTTTCTGGATCCGCGAGGCTGAACGCCTGGTCGGACGTTCACCACGGCGAGCATGACGATCAGGCCCGCCTGATCAGGGAGTTGGCGAGGGGAACGTCCCGACTCAAGCCTAGACCGAATCCTTCCGATCCTCGGGCATCTTCCTGACCACGTCCGCTATCTCCTTCTGTTCCGAAGTTTTTTTGAAGAAGCTCTTCACCAAGGCGAACACTGCGATCAAGCCGATGATGAGGAACTTCTTCGCGGCCAGCAATCCCACCAGCAGCAACTTGAAGAAGCCGACCTTGGCCAGCAGGCCGCCGGCGATCAGGCCGGTGATGCCGTAGGTGGCCACCTTGTCGAGCTTGGGATCGAATTGCGAATACTTATGGCCCTCCTGGAAATCGACCGCGGCCAGGATGGGATCCAGACCCGCCTTCACCGCGGGCAGATCGGACATGGCCGAAATGGCGTTCAGCACCAGCACGCCCTTACGACCGAGGATGCGGATGTTATAGTTGAGAGAACCCTGACGATCGCCGTCGGCCGAGAGTTCCTTGGCCCAATGCAGTTTGTGGGCCGCTTTGTCGTAATGCGGCCTTTCGGCCCAGCCCACCAGATGGAGAGGCGCATACCCCTGTTTCTTGCGATCCTCGTTGCGCGCTTCCGTGGCCTTCTGCATGTCCTTGAGCAGCTTGTCGTAATCGATGGTTTCCGCGTCGTCGTCCTTCACATAGCCGTCATCGGTGTATTCGATGATTACGGCCCAGGAGTTCTCCTTCAAGGGCGTCATGTCCGGGGCCAGGATCATGCCCAGGGTTTCGGAACCCGGCGGGTTGCCCCACATTTCGGTCAACACTTTCTCAGTCTGGCCTTCGTCCAGGTAGCGGTAGCCGGGCGGCAGCCGCAGGATGGCAAGATCGCCCTTCAGTTTGATCTCGCCCGTTTGGTACTGCAGCTTTTGCTCCTTGGCGTACAGACTCGCCATGACGCTGTCCCCGGCATGCTCGGCAAGCAAGGGTGCCGGGGAGAACGCCGCGATGGCAGCGAACAATGCGGCGGGTAGAGTGGCGGAATACGTGGCGGAAGTCGTGCCGGAAGAAGGGCCGGGATACGTGCCGGAAAAAGCAGCGGACGCGTGCATACGGGCCTCCGAGGGGATTGTGGGTCAAGGCAAGGTAATTAAAGCGTAGCTTTTGCCGGGTTTTGAATACTTTGTAGGGCGATGCAGCAACCTTCCCAACCCATCGGCAATTCCGGTAGGGGCCCCAGCCGAGAGCTGGAAATCACCATCGAAAAACTGGTCCCCGGCGGGGAGGGCATGGCCCGCCATGACGGCAAGGTGATCTTCGTGCCCATGGTCCTGCCGGGGGAAACCGTGCGCGTGCGCCTCACCGAATCCAAGCAGGACTTCGCCCGCGGCATAGCGGTGGAAATTCTGGCGCCGTCTCCGGATCGCGCGTTACCGGGTTGCTCCGTATTCGGACGTTGCGGCGGCTGCGATTGGCAGCACATCTCCTACGAGGCACAGCTCCGCTTCAAGGTGGCCATCGTTAAGGACGCCCTGAAGCGCACGGGTGGATTGGAATTCCCCGGGCTCGCCATCGAGGCGGGTAAACCCTGGCGTTACCGCAACCGCATCCAGGTCCACCGCGGCCCCTCGGGCCAGGGAGGCTTCCGCGCGCGCACCAGCCACGACGTGGTCGGCGTTTCCACCTGTCCGGTCTCAGCCGAAGCCTTCGACCGGCTTTTCCCTCGGCCGGTCCCGGCTGGAACCGGCGCCGGACAACCGTCCGCTGAGGGTGCGGGACCGATCCGCCGCAGCGAAGCGGCTGGACCCGAAGTAGGCGACCGCCCCCGCCGCGACGCGCGCGACCCCGATCGCAAGGATCGGACGGATCATGAGGGACGCCGTTTTTCCGCCTGGACCCACACGCTTCCCGACGGCGGCGAACGGTTCCTGATCAGCCAGGAACCCGGCCTTACGGGTCCCGGACTGTTGTTGCCGCCTGCCGCCGACGCTTCGGACCGGGGAGGCGCAACCAACCCTGGACTCGAGGAACATCACCCGTCGCGGCCGGTTCCCGAATATCTGGGCCCGCGCGTCCAAGGCACGGAAGGGGTCATCACCGCACCCGTGCTGGGAAAAACCATCCGCTTCGACCTGCGCTGCTTCTTCCAAAGCAACCTGGAAATGACGGAAAAACTCATCCCCTATGCCCTGGACGGCCTCTCCGGCGAGGAGGCCCTGGATCTGTATTGCGGCGTGGGCCTGTTCGGGGCCTTTCTCAAGGACCGTTTCGCCCGCGTCCTGGCAGTCGAGGAGAATCCCATTTCGCTGGAATACGCCCTCGGTAACATCGGCGATACCCAACATTTCCTGCGGGGCCGGGTCGAGGATCTTATCCGGGAGGAGCGCGGCCCCCTGGCATCCGGACGGCCCGACGCCGTGGTGGTCGATCCTCCTCGGGACGGTTTGGACGCCGCCGTGCGGGATTACCTGATCG
The DNA here is from genome assembly GCA_039917895.1 of Fibrobacteria bacterium. Classification (GTDB taxonomy): domain Bacteria; phylum Fibrobacterota; class Fibrobacteria; order UBA11236; family UBA11236; genus Chersky-265. The sequence goes on from JBDSIO010000451.1 coordinate 4,647, forward strand.
TCAAACGCCCGCCCAAACTCGTTTACGTCTCCTGCAACCCCGTGACCCTGGCCCGCGACCTCAAGATCCTGCTCGCGGCCGGGTTCGTCCTGGACGACCTGCGCTTGTTCGACTTCTATCCCCAGACGGCGCATGTGGAGTCGGTGGCGAAGTTGTCTTTTGCTGCGGGAGCGAGATAGTCATTAGGTCGATTCGTTGAGCCTTCGTTGAGCATTCGTTTAGCCTCAGGCCGGGAGCCGGGAGCAAGAGGGGAACTCGGATTCCTGAGTGCCCAGGTCGATGCCAACGAAGGGTACGGAACCTTGGAAGCGGCCCCCATCCCCATGCAAATGCCGTAAATCCCCGCACTGAATTGCCCTCAATCGCCCCCACTGATGTATTTTTAGGTTTTTAAGCCGATTGCAGAGGGAAACACTATGATTCTATCGGCTTTGTTCTGGATACTTCTGGGGCTCATCCTGCTGGTGTTGGGCGCCGCCTTGTCCATGTTCCTGAAAAAAGGGTCTGGAGACCGGCAATCGCAGGACGATTCCTCCCCGATATACGCCAGCGGGGTGTATTCGTTGATTCGGCGATCCCCGCGGAAGGAACTCCAGGAACGCGAACCTCCCTTGGAAGAGGTTCAACCGGTCCTGTCGAATGCGCAAAACGAAGCCAATGGCTCCCCCCAGCAGTACCTGGACGAGTGGCGGAGGCAGGCGAATATTAGTATAAATAACATCGAAAAAGGGGATAGAGAGGGAATCCAGACCTACCGGTACCAAGTCCCGGCGAAATGCCAACGGACGTGCGCCATGTTCGGTGGGGATGCCTACGTGACCCGTGAGCAGCTCCACAATCATGTGCAATTGATCCCGCCCTTCCATCTGGGATGCGGGGTGCAACTGGTCACCAAGGAAGCCTGGAGCGCCGGCAACGAGAATGCCGCGTGGACGCCCATCCTTCCCGTGAACGGTAAGTATCTCGCGCCGGATTGGAGAATCGTTGTCAAGCTTTAAACCTCCCCGTGGTCCGCACCTCCGGCTCGCGCCCGTTTATCGAGCGCTCGCTTCCATCCCCCTCGCCTCCTCCATACTGGCCTGCTCCATCCTCCTCCCCGTACTCGAAGCGCGGGCCCAGGGCGGCTCCGCGGTCATTACCTTGGTCATGCCCGTGGGCGCCCGGCAATTGGGCATGGGCGAAACCGGCATCGCCATGGCCGACGACGTATTCGGAACCTTCTGGAATCCGGCCGGCATGGCCTTCGGACCGCTCTCCAACGAATGGGAGCTGGTGCTTCCCAAAGCCTATCGCCGCAGCGGCCTGGAGATGACCCGGGAATTCACCGTGCTGGCGACCAAGCCCCGTTCGGGCTTTCTGCTGAAATCGACCGTGTGGGCCGGCGCCAAGGATGGGCTGCTGTTGTTCAACGGCAAATTCTGGCGCGAATACCATGAATACGTGCTGGAACAGGGCGATCAGATCGAGAAGATCGTGCGGCGCTATGCGGGCACGGGGGACGACCTGGATACCCTGGTTAAGCGGGTCAAGGCCTACAACCACATCACCGACAAGCAGTCCGAAGAGGATCTGATCAGCCTCAAGCTGCCGTACAACCTGCTGTTTCCGAACGAAGCCGTTACCTCCCTGGCCCTGGACAACACCGATCGCCTTTGGGTCGGGACCACGGGCGGCCTGTACCGGTTCGACGGTTCCGGCTGGAAGGCTTTCGACAAGGAACCGGGCTTCACTTACCTGGGTGGGGACACCGCCGCGGTGAAGGGCGCCGACGCCAAGGCCGCGGAACTCGCCTCCCGGGTCGCGGCCCTGGACACGGCCTCCTTCCGAAAGCTGGCCGATACCCTGGCGACGGCTCGCGTGAAGTCCGTGCCTGATACCGGTAAAGCCGCGCTGACCGATTCCGCCAAGAAGGCCCGCGCCGTCAAGACCGCCACCGACTCTCTGGATCGCCGCGCCGCGGCCAAGACCCTGTACGATTCCCTGTTTAACTCGGCCAAGACCGAAATCGCCGACGAGATAGCCAATACCGCCGACTCCCTGGCCTCCAAGGCCAAGTCGGACGCGATCGCGGCCGCGGCCCAGGGAACCGCCTCCACCGCCTTTCGCAAGCTGGCCGTCAACGCCCTGATCGTCAAGGGCAGCAGCATCTGGATCGGCAGCGAAGACGGCCTCTACGAGTATAAGAAGACCTCCATCACCCGCCGCGGCCAGAGCCTGCTCCCCAGCCAGAACGTGACCGCCATCGCCGCGCATGAAAACATCGACGAGATATACGTGTCGCTCAAGGATGCCGGGATAGCCAAGTACACCCCCGCGAAGTCGAGCACCACCTCTGCCAAGTGGAAACTCTTCAACGTCAATGACGGCTTGATCGATTCCTCCGTCACGAAAATCCTGCTCGACAAGGACGGCCATGTGTGGGCGGCCCATAAGGCCGGCATGTCGCACTACACCGCTTTACGCGTGTGGGAGAAGATCCATTTCAAGAAGCAGGAAGTGCGTTCTCTCGCCCTCGATGAAGACGGCCACATCTGGATCGGCACCAACGAAGGCGCCTGGAAATACACCCCCAAATACACCAACGCCAAAGGCCGCGCGCAGGCCAAGAAGGGGGCAAAAGGAGAGGAGGCCGGCAAATCGGATCTGCGCGCCGACTGGGTCCACTTCCACACCGGTAACGGCCTGGCGGACAAGAACGTGCAGGAGGTCAAGGCCCAAGGACCGGACATCTGGTTCGTGACCGACGCCGGCATCGAACGCTACAACAGCGCCAAGGCGCAGGTGGGCTTCTTCTACGAAAGCCTGCTCCCTGTGCTCAACCTCCCTGATCTGTACCACGCCTACATGGGCGCGACTTTTCCGGTGGAGGAATGGGGCACGGTGGGCGGCTTCGTGAATTACGTGTCCTTCGGCGAGAATACCCAGACCACGAGCGAAGGCGGGGATATAGCCAAATTCAGCTCCTATGAACTGGTCGGCGCCCTCAGCTATGGTACGCGCCTCTCGAAGAACGTGGGTTTAGGCGTGAACGCCAAGTTCATCTACTCAGCGTTGGCGCAGGGCATCACCTCCAGCGGCGAACAGACGGACGGCATCGCGGTCAGTTACGCCATGGACGCGGGCCTGCTTTGGAAGACGGCCTTCCTTAAGGGCCTGAGCCTGGCGGTCGTGCTCCAGAACATGGGTCCGGCGGTATTCTACGTGGATCAGGCGCAGGCCGACCCCATCCCGTTCACCTGGAAGGTGGGCGCGGCCTATGAAGTGTTCCACACTCCCAACCATAAGCTCACCATCGCCGCCGACGCCAACCGCGAAGCCGTGTACCGCGAAGGCAATGACGCCTCCCCGGTCTATATCGGCGCCTGGAAGGATCTGGCATATCCCTTCGAGGACAAGAACCACACCGCCTACGAGACCTGGGAGGAAAACGTCCGCCAGAGCGTGTTTAACACAGGTGCGGAATACGTGTACGCGAACGTGGCCGCCTTCAGGAGCGGATACCTTTACGATGAGAGCGGCAAGCGCTATGAGTTGGATCTGGGCCTGGGATTCCTGATCTCGGACATCCTGCAGGTGGACGGCACCTTCATCAAGTCCTTCGACAACGGCATCCGCAACAACCAGAAGCGCTTCAGCATGCTGCTGCGCTTCTAAGCGCCATCAACCCCCATGGAAAGCGGCCATGCCGGCCGCGGTCTGCGGACGATTCGCTTGCGGCTTACGGCGAATCCCTCCATAGTTCGGTTACGGAAAAGAAACTGTATTCGAATTTCCCGCATTCGCATTCCGACCTGATCCCAATCTCCTTTCCCTGAAAGCCCAGAGCATCGTGAACATTATTATCGTCCTTTTTTTCGGCGCCGTTGCGGGTATTTCCAGTTACTTCAACAATCTTGCTTGCGCCGGAAACGGATTGCCGAGCCTGTCCGGTAAGGCGCTTTCCATTACCGTCGCCGCAGCGCTTGGCGCGCTGGCGGTCTGGGCCATACGCATCGCCACCCATCTCATTCTCCGGAACACGCTCACCCGTAGCGGCGTCCGCGAGCGTTACGCTCGCTACGATTCCTGGTGCTACTCGGTCTTTCTGCTTTCGGTATCGGGCGCGGCGGGCGTGCAGCTTTCGGTTCCCGTGGTCTACCTATCCGCGCTGGCCTTCCTTGCCGCGCAATTTTTCTTCGTGATTTCACTGATCAAGAAGGAGCCCAAGGGCGGCGAAATCTTCATCTCGCTGAGCTGGGTCTCCTTTCTGTTCCTGGTTTCGGGCATGGCCGCTCTGATCTATGAAATCGTCTGGCAGCGGGTGCTGTTCGCCGAGCTGGGAATCAACATCGAATCGGTCACCATCATCGTTTCCCTGTTCATGTTCGGCCTCGGCGTCGGCTCCCTGGTGGGCGGGGTGTTTTCCAACCGGTACCCAAACCGGCTCCCGCAGTTGTTCATCTTCTGCGAACTTGCCATCGGGGTATTCGGGATTATCAGCCTGCCATTGATCAAGTTCGTGTCCCGGCGCACCTTGGATCTGCCCCTGCCCCAAATCACCCTTGTCGTGTTCGCCTTGCTGGCGCTTCCTACGATTTTCATGGGCGCCACCCTGCCCATTCTCGTCACTTACCTGTACCGGCATTACAAGCATGTGGGCCGGTCAGTCTCCAAACTGTACTTCTTCAATACCCTGGGGTCCGCGGCCGCTTCACTGATCACCGTCGACGTGCTCTTCGTCTTCTTCGGCCAGCAGTCCACCGTTTTCATCGCGGCGGGCTTGAACTTCCTGGTGGGGATCCTGGTGTTCCGTTATACCAAGGCCTTGAAGACGGCGAAACCCGTCACGGAACCTGTCCGGGAAATCGAGGAAAGCCGGCCCGCGGCGAATCCAGCCCAGGCCGTCCCCTTCTATCTGGCATTGGTGATTTCCGGGGTCGCGGGCTATATCTCCCTGAGCCAGGAAATCCTCTGGGTCAGGGCGATCTCGTACGCCACCTCGACCTGGCCCCAGGTTTTCGGCCACATCCTCGGCTTTTTCCTGTTGGGCGTCGCCCTGGGATCGCTGCTGGGAAAGCGGTTCTGCGAGAAGCGGAACCTTTCCCCGTTGCTGTACCTCGCCTGGGTGTTCCTGATCGGCTCGATCGCCTACTACGTTTCGATTCCCCTGTTCAGCGCGGCCTTCACCTATTCGCGCGGGCTCGGAATCTTCTGCTCCTACCTGATCCTGGCCCTGGTCTCATGCATCTTCGGCAGCGTACTGCCGCTGTTGAGTCATTTCGCCATCAAGCCGGGAACCCCGGTGGGCGTGTCCCTCTCCCGCATCTACGTAGCCAACATTATCGGCTCCACCATGGGGCCTCTCTTTACGGGGTTCTATCTGATGGATAGGTTCTCCTTGGAGATGAACGTGCTGGTGGTCAGCGTTTCGGGCATGGCCGTGGCCGGCATCCTCTTCCTATTCAGTTCCGGAAAACCCGGGATCAAAACCGCTTTCGGCCTAGCCACCGCATTGCTCATTGCCGGGGCCATCCTGATCCATCCCAGAATGTTCCATCAAGTGCTCGAGAAGATGCTTTTCGACGAGAGCTATTCCGCGGCCAAAGGGTTCAAATATGTCAACCAGACCCGGAGCGGAATCATCACCGTGGAACCGGAGCCGGAAGGCGACGTCATTTACGGCGGTGGAGGCTATGACGGGACTTTCAACGTGAATCCTGTTTCGGACGCCAATTTCATAAGCCGAGTCTATATGCTACCCGCCCTACACCCTGCGCCCGCGGAGGTACTGGAAATCGGCCTGAGCGGCGGATCCTGGGCGTGGGTGCTATCCAAGCATCCGGATATCAAGAAACTGGACGTGGTGGAGATCAATCCCGGGTATTCGCAGATCATCCGCAACTATCCGGTGAATGAGGAGATTTTCTCGGACTCGCGCATCGTATTCCACTTTGACGATGGCAGACGGTGGCTAAACCGCAATCCGGATAGAAAGTTCGATTTCATCCTCATGAACACGACGTGGCATTGGCGGAGCAATACGACGAATCTGCTCTCCACGGAATTCCTGACCCTGGCCAAGCAGCACCTGAATCCGGGCGGAGTGATCTATTACAACGCGACCCATTCCGAGGACGTGATCTACACGGCCGCGAAAGTATTCAAGTACGTAACGACCTACCGCACATTCGTAGCCGCCGGAGACTCCCCGTTCCAGATGGATGCGGATACCAAGCGTCGCAGAATATCGATGTTCGCGTCCCATGGGAAGCCCATTTTCGACGCGGCGGACACCGCTAGCGCGCGGGTGCTGGATGAGATGGTCCATTCCGATATTTCGAACAAGCAGGACGCCTACCTTGCCCGGAATAATCTCGACGCCATCAGCGACGACAACATGCTTACGGAGTTCAAGAAAATCACCGGCAAGAACAAGAAGGATATAAAGGGACGCCTGTACCGTTGGTACAATCCGGAATGTTCCTGGAATGCGGCCCCGTAAGCAAACCTTATCGGACTTCCAAGCACCAATTCCACTGGTGCTATGACCCCAACCTCAAGCCCATGTGCTCTTCCGCGAAATATTTCCCGTTCCATTTGATGGCATCCGGCTCAACGCCGAAAGTAGCGAAGCCGAAACTCTCATAAAGCGCCTTGGCCGCAGCATTGCCCGAGACCACGGTGAGGTTGATACGCTCGATATCGCCCAATCGGACGGCTCGTGAGAGCACCTCGCCGATCAACCGTTTGCCGATCCCGCGGCCGCGGAAATCCCCATTCACGTACATGCGGAACAGAATGCCTTTGTGGCGCAACTTTTCCCGGGTCTTTCCATCCCGTTCAAAACTCACCACTCCCGCCAACACACGGTCCACCGTGGCCGCCAGGGTGAAACTATCCTCTTTGTCTTGCGTGGGAAAAGCCGCCGCGGAGTCATCCGAAGGCGTTATCCGGAAATGCTCTTCATCACGGACCAAGCCCTCACCGAGGAAGGAACGGTATTCCCCGATGCGGGAGGACTTCATCTCCTGGATTTCAATTTCCATCGGCTATGGTCCAATCACAAAGGAAGCTTGGAGGGGTTTGGCCGTTGCGGTCAGACCTTGAGTTCTTCCTGCTCCAGGGTCTTCCAGTCCTGGTTTTTCGCGAGCACGGGATCGACTTCGGCGGCGAGGAACTCTTCCGTGATCTCCGGGGAGCGGCCCGTGAACTTGGAAGGATCCAGCACATCGTTCAGGGTCTTGGCATCCATGCCGAAAGCCGGATCCTTGGCGATGAGTTCCATGAGGTTGTTGTCGAGGCCTTCCTGCTTCACGCGCTTGGCCGCTTCCAGCGAGTGCTTGCGGATGGCTTCGTGCAGCTCCTGGCGGTCGCCGCCGCGCTTGACGCCGGCCATCATGATATTCTCCGTGGCCATGAAGGGCAGTTCGGCCATCACGTGTTTTTCGATCATCTTGGGATAGACCACCAGCCCCTTGGCGATGTTCTCGGCCAGGATGAGCATGGCGTCGATGGCCAGGAAGGCCTGGGGCACCGCCAGGCGCTTGTTGGCGGAGTCGTCCAAGGTGCGCTCGAACCATTGCGTCGAGGCCGTGAAGGCAACGCTGTTTTCCAGGGACATGACGAAGCGGGCCAGGGAGCCGATGCGTTCGGCGCGCATGGGGTTGCGCTTGTAGGCCATGGCCGACGATCCAATCTGATCGGCTTCGAAGGGTTCCTCGATTTCCTTGAGATGCTGTAGCAACCTCAGGTCGGTCGAGAACTTGCTGAGCGTCTGCGCCACATTGGACAGCAGCGAGAGCACGCGCGAGTCGAGCTTGCGCGTGTAGGTTTGGCCGGAAACCCCGAGGCTGCGGGCGAAGCCGGCTTTTTTAGTGACGGCTTCATCGAGCGCCTTGACCTTGTCGTGATCGCCGTCGAACAGCTCCAGGAAGCTGGCCTGGGTGCCGGTGGTGCCTTTGACCCCCAGGAAAGGCAGGCCCTGATCGATGAACTCCAGCTCTTCCAGATCAAGTAGCAGATCCTGGATCCACAGGGTCGCGCGCTTGCCCACCGTGGTGAGTTGGGCGGGCTGGAAATGCGTGAAGCCGAGGGTGGGGAGACCTTTGTATTGGCGGGCGAAGGCGGAGAGGGCGGCCACCACGCGCAGCATGCGTCGGCGGACCAGGTCCATGCCGGCGCGCGCCTGGATGAGATCGGTGTTGTCGGTGACATAGGCCGAGGTGGCACCCAGATGGATGATGCCCGCGGCCTTGACGCTCTGGAGGCCATAGGCATGCACATGCGCCATCACGTCGTGGCGCACCGCCTTTTCGCGCTTTTCCGCTTCCGCGAAATTGATGTCCTTCTCGTGGGCCTTCAGATCCGTGATTTGCTCTTCCGAAATCGGCAGCCCGAGTTCGCGTTCGGCCTCGGCGAGCAGGATCCACAATTTACGCCAGGTCTGGAACTTGAATTGCGGGGAGAAGACGAATCCCATGCGCGCCGAGGCGTAGCGCTTGATGAGGGGATTCTCGTACTGTCTGGTGTCGTTCATTTTCTGCGGTTCCCTGCGGCTGGCTTGGGCTGTCTTCTTTTAGCGGATCGTTTCGAGCGGCCCCAAAAGTAGCTCCATCGGGAGGGGCGTTCAAACGGGCGTACAGCGCGGACCACGGCGGCCGGGCTCTCCGGCGGTACCATGGATCCCGCGGCAATTGAGTATTTTTCGCCAATGGAAGCCTCCCTTTACCCCTCCGATCCGGACTCCGGCAGTCTCCTGTTCGCCTATGGAACCCTGATGCTTGCCACGGGCATTCCCGCCGTGGATGCGGCTATGCGGGATGCGGGGAAGTCTTTGGGACGGGGATGGATCAACGGCCTGCTATTCGATCTCGGCGATTATCCTGGAGCTGTTCCGGGAACTGTCGCAGGAGGAGGGACCGGGGACGTGGGCCGGGAGCCGGAATTACGGACGAAGCCGGTTGTGGTGGAGGAAGCTGCGCCCAAGGTATGGGGACATCTGCTGCTGCTGAATAATCCGGCGGCGTTGTTTTCCGTCATCGATCCCTATGAGGGTTTCGATGCCTCCGACCCGGGAGGATCCGAATTCGTGAGATCGGAAACCCGGGTTTTCCTGCCGGCGCTGGATCGTTGGTTTTCCAGCCAGGTTTTCTGGTACAACTTTGCGATCGACCGGAAAGCCCGCATCGGATCCGGGGACTATCTCGCGCACTGGAGCGCCAAGGGCAAACCCTCCCAAGGCCGCGTCACCGGCTGAAACCGCCAAAGCAAAATAGGCCCGGGTGGGCCGCGTTCTCCGGATTTTCGCCAACTTTACAAATACCTGAAAGGCGCCCGCCAATGGATCAACGCCAGGCATCCTTCTTCGCTCCATACCCGATGTGCGGTACCTGAGGGATTGTAGACGTAGCCGCCCGTTTCATAGCTGCCGAACTCGTCTTCCTGGCATCCTGAAAGGATATAGCCATGCTCGTCCCCGAGATGAATATGGGCGGGCATGGACGCGCCGGGGCGGAAACGCATCAGCGCTGACTTGTAATTGCCGGGAGCGCCTTCGAACAGGGACATGATCTCAATGCCGGGACGCAATTTTTCCCAAGCGGCGCCGAGGGCGCCGAGTTCCGCTCCGGTGTCGATGACGAGGTTGGGGCGGTTCCCGGAAAAGCCGTTGCCTTCCGGTGGCGCGAACTGGGGGGGCGCGATCAGGCCGGGCGTCCAGCTGCCCTGAAACCGGATTGGTCCGAGACGATGAACCAGCACCAAGGCGCCGCGGTCGCTCCAAACGCGATGGCGCGATCCCATGGGGCTGAGCAGGTAGGAACCGGCGTAATGTTCGCCGGCCGAATCCTTCAGGGATCCTTCCAGCACGTAAGTGTGTTCATCGGCGGTGTGCAGATGATCGGGAACTTTAGCCCCGGGCGCGTAGCGCACCATGCTGATACGGTATCCGTCGTCGGCCTGGTAGAGCTCCCTGATCTTGATTCCGGGGCGCGGCGACAACCAGGCTTGGTCGGTCCATACCCCGGTGAAGTCGATGCTGTAGCGCTCCCGGAGCGCGATCGCCTGGCGTAGCTTCGGTGATACCTTGGTTTCCAATTGCAAGGCCATGGCGCCCCCGTGGTTGAACGGATTCGGATTAAACTGCGAATTCCATGCCATGAGATAGACTGCGATTTCTTCGAAATACGCGCACATTGGTATTTTTTGACATCATTTTGCCAACCTTTTGCCAACCTATTGCTAACCAATTGACACCCAGGCCATAACCAGAACCGATTTTCGGAAAGCATCGGGTGATTGTCCGGCGGTTGGCGGTGCTTTCCGGTGCTTTCCGGTGCTTTCTGGGTACGCCGCCATCCCACTCCCGGACAAAAGAGGGACAATGTAAGCAATTGTCAAAGGTAACGCTCGGGAAAGGCTGACAACGCGTTGATAATCTGCCATTTATGCATTCTCGCCCGGTTAAAATCCGCATGGAGTGGGAATTGCTAAAACCAATGCTGGAGGCCTGACTATGAAGCTCGATGGATACAATCCGGGGGATTTCTACGATGAGGTATTCGAGGGAATCGGCAAGCCACGTCCGCCCGCCGGGGTCCTGGTCCGCACCCTTGAGGCCATGCCCGATGGCGAACTGGAACGCCGCCAGCTGGCGGCGGAAAAAGCCTTCCTCGACCTCGGCATAACCTTCAACGTCTACAACAGCAATTCCGGATTGGAGCGCATTTTTCCGTTCGACATCCTGCCGCGCATCATCGAAGCCGCGGAATGGGAGTTCATCGAGCGCGGCCTGCGCCAGCGCATCCACGCCCTCAATCTGTTCCTGGACGACATCTACCACGACCAACGCATCATCAAGGACGGCATCGTACCGCTGGAGTTGATCCGCTCGGCAACCGGATATCGTAAGGAATGCCAGGGCTTGAATCCTCCCTGGGGCGTTTGGTGCCACATCACCGGGACCGATCTTGTGAAGGACGGGGATGGCCGTTTGTACGTGCTGGAGGACAATATCCGCTGCCCTTCCGGCGTCTCCTACGTTATCGGCAACCGCCAGGTGATGAAGCGGACCTTCCCGCAGATCTTCGGGACCGTCAATCCGCGCCCGGTGGAGGACTATCCAAGCCGCTTGCTCGACATGCTTCAGTTCATGGGCCAGCGATCCGGGGGCCCGCCGTGCGTGGCCATCCTCACGCCCGGCGTCTATAACTCGGCCTACTTCGAACACTCCTTCCTCGCCCAACAGATGGGAGTGGATCTGGTCACCGGGAGCGATCTGGTGGTGCGCGACGGCTATCTGTACATGCGGACCACCCGCGGCTTCAAGCGCGTCGACGTACTGTATCGCCGCATCGACGACGATTTCCTGGATCCCCGCACCTTCCGCAAGGACTCGCTGCTCGGAGTGCCCGGCCTGATGGATGTGTACCGCGCCGGCAAGGTCGCCATCTGCAACGCGCCCGGCACCGGCGTCGCCGACGACAAGGTGATTTACGCTTACGTCCCCAAGATCATCCAATATTACCTGGGCGAAGAGATCATCCTGCCCAACGTGGACACCTACATGTGCTGGGTCCCCGAGGAGCGCGCTTACGTGCTGGATCACATGTCCGAGCTGGTGATCAAGACCGCCAACGACTCCGGCGGATACGGAGTGCTGATCGGACCGCACTCCACCAAGGAAGTCCTAGACCAATGGGCCGCGCGCATCGTGGACAATCCCCGGAATTTCATCGCTCAACGCACCCTTTCCCTGTCGCGTTCCCCCGTGATCGTGGGCGAACAATGCGAAGGCCGTCACGTCGATCTGCGCCCCTTCGTCCTTTATGGCCGGGACATTTACGTGATGCCCGGCGGCCTGACGCGCGTCGCCCTTAAGAAAGGTTCGCTGGTGGTGAACTCGTCCCAAGGCGGGGGCAGCAAGGACACCTGGGTAATGCCCTCGATCCCGGCGGCCGAAGGAATGCCCCTTGATGCGAACGCGCAAACGCAGACGCAGGCCCAGTCGTCCACCCAGAAACAGGCCCAGACGCAAACCCAGTCCCGGAGCCCTAGCCAGTCCTCCGCGGCGGTAGCCTGATGCTGAGCCGCGTCGCCGATTCGGTCTATTGGATGGCCCGCTATATCGAGCGCGCCGAGAACGTCGCCCGCTACGTGGACGTGGCCCTACAGTCCTCGCTCGACGGGCCCAACAGCCCCGGCAAGCAATGGATGCCGTTAGTAGCCGCCGCGGGCGACCAGGGCATGTTCCTGGAAAAATACGGAGAGTCGGTCGCGGCGCGCGAAGGCGGCGAGGCGGTCATGCGCTTTCTGGCCTTCGATCAGGATTACCCCAACTCCATAGTCTCCTGCGTTTCCAAGGCCCGCGAGAACGCCCGCCAGGTGCGCGGCTCCTTGGCCCTGGAAGCCTGGGAGCATCTCAACAAGTTCTACCATTACCTGATCTCGCCCGATGCGCGCCGGCGCGCGCTGGAATCGCCGTTTGACTTCTTCAGCGAGATCCGCACCGCCAGCTACCTGTTCGAAGGCATCGTGGAATCGACCATGTCGCGGGGCGAGGAATGGAATTTCATGAAGCTCGGCCGCATGCTGGAGCGGGCCGATCAGACTTCCCGCATCCTGGACGTGAAATACTTCATCCTGCTCCCGAATCCGTCCGACGTGGGTTCAGTGGTGGATGATCTGCTGTGGGCGGCCCTGCTGCACTCGGTGAGCGGCTACGAGATGTTCCGCCGCCGCCACGGGCGCATCCTGCCGGAAAAGGTGGTGGACTTCCTGGTGCTGGACCGGGAATTCCCGCGGGCCGTGCTGTATTGCCTGGAGCGCGCCGAGGAGTGCCTGCTGAACCTTTCGGGGACGCCCATGGGCTCGTTCCGTAACAACGCCGAAAAACAGGTCAGCCGCTTGCGGTCAACCCTGGCATATACGAACGTGGAGGAGGTCATTTCACAGGGCCTGCACGAGTTCCTGGATCGCCTGCAGAACGGCCTGAACGAGGTGGGCGAGGGGATTTTCGAATCCTTTTTCGCCCTCGACACGCAGTCGCAATACCAGTTCCAGCAGGCCTGAGCCACCCGGAGGATAGAAACGGTATGAACACGACGCATTCGCGCACGCGCCTTGGATTTGAAGAGGGATCCTCGGTCTCCCCGGATTCCGGCAAAATCCTGCCCGTGATCCGCCTTAAAATGATGGCCACGGGCCTGGAACCGCCAGTAAACGGCCATGGACCCGATTTCATGGCGCATACCGCCGACCTGATCCGCAAGATCCAGGAGAAGTTCCGAGGTTATCCGCAACCCCTGTGCCCCTTGGACTCCCGCCTGCAGGCCTTCCTGAACGCCTTCTTCAAGGATACCGAAAGTGCCGGACGCCTGGATTTGCCGCTGAGCACCCTGCACATGGACTTCCACGGTCTCGCGCGCACCCTGTCCATTCCGGCCGAAGGCGACAGTTTCGAATCCGAATTCGTCAAATCCTACAAGACCGATCAGGGCGTGTTGCACAACCCCGCTACCGACAAGCGCACCACCAAAGGCACCTTCCATGTCTGCGAAGGAGGGCTGCCCATCGCCGCGGACAAGAAGACCGTGCCCAAGCAGGCATTCGCCGGCCTGCTCTGGAACGCGCTGAATCCGCCCGCCCATCTGATGGAGTTGCCCTTCACCACCGGGCTGAGACCCAACGGGTCGAAACGACAGGTCCCGGCGCGCGTCTTCACCAGCCTTTTCATCCGGCCCCTGGTCAGCCCGGAAGTCCCGGGCCTGCGCACTTACCGGGACATGGAGATCCGTTTCTTCGCCCCGGGCAGCCTGGTCTCTAACCTGGACTTCGTCGAGTCCATCTTCGGCAACGCCGGCGATCCCTACCTGCCCGAGAACGACGCCGGCCTGGACCCGGAGCATTTCACCGGAGTTACCGGATGCGTGCTGCTCGCCCCCCACCTGCCCAGGCTCAAGAAAAAGGATCTGGGCCTGCCCCGCTACTCCGAAGCCACGCCCGCCCAGAAGCAGGACGGCATGTGCTGGAAGAACGAGAGCGAACTCTACAACGAAGGCAAGGCCTTCAAGGCCACCATCACCTCGGCGGAAGGGATCATCTTCACCCTCATCGCGGACAACTACTTCGGTTATTGCAAGAAGGAGGTCAAGACCCAGATCGGCTTCGCCTGCAACCTCATGGGCTACAGCGAAGAGGAGCACGCCGGCGGCGCGTTGATCTTCCCCAGCTACAGCCTGGGCGACTTCACCCAGCACAATGCCGGCTACATCCGCCAGAAGGGCTACTCCTTCAAGCAGATGAAGAAACTGATGGGTGAAGCCATGGCCTCGCACGCGGACGGTTACGGGGTCGACAAGCGCCACCCCAAGGTCATCTACCTGCCCGAGGATGCTGAGATGTTCCTGTTGGATCAGAAGATCACCTGGAAGAAGGAAGGCAAGGCCAAAACCTTGCGCCTGCTGCCCGAGCACGTGTACATCTATCCTAGCGGCTACAAAGTGCGCATGGAGAAGCACCCGGACGCGCCCACTTGGCGCCTGATCGGCACCGTGGCCGACGGGCTGCTGTGCCATAAGCCCTGCACGGTTTCCGGCGGCGGCAAGAGCGAGATCTCCAAGTCCATCGCCGAATCCATCCTGTACCGCAACTTCTATATCCAGGACTTCACCAAGGATTTCGACGCGGCGGAAAGGATCATCGATCACGATTTCCACGACCGTTACAAGGTCGCGCCCAAGGATAAGGGCAAGTACGCCCGCGAGATCCTTAGTCCGACGCGCTCCTTGGGTTCGGTGGTGCGCCTGTTGACGCCTTCGGCCGAATACTCGGAAGGATACAACCGCTGGCTGCGCAGGATCCCGCCCCATGTACGCTCCTTGGTCTTCACCATCAAGCGCTTCTACCGCCCGGAATGGGGCGGGGACATCCGCTCGCATTTCTCCGTCGACGTGGTGGACGGACGTCCCGGCCATGAGCTTTCCTATCATCACCGCCCGCTGGTCTCCAGCTATCTGAAAGTGGGCACCGAGGACACCGGCAACTGGCGTGTGTTCCGGCTGCGCACCGATTTCGTGCCCGCCTTCAAGCTCCAGGTGGAAGACGACATCACCGCCTCGACGGTGCTGCCCAGCGACGGCGCGACCACTTCCCGCAAGTACGTCCAGAACTGCGAATACCGCTTGTTCCAGCGCCCGGACGACGCCATCCATCCGGGATTGGATCCCCAAGCGGAATGCGATCTGGGCCAGGCCAACAACTTCATGTCCAACTACGAACCCCTGCCGGTCGCCGAAGCGCGCCGCATGCGCGAGGATGCCATCGCGATGGGCCGTTACACGCCGCCCATGCGTAAGGCCATAGAGGCCGCCGCGGCCAAGGAGTCCGGCTGGTTCGTTTGCACCTCGCGCCCGCGCATGATCGACGGCAAGCCCAACGCCAACGTGCGTTACCTGCAGAACCGGCCCGACCTGGTGAACCCGTTCTCGGTGTTCGTCGCCAATACCGGCATCCGCCTGAAGCGCAAGCTGAACGCCGAAGCCCCCGTCGCCTGCCCCGTGGACGCCGTGTTGATGGGCCGCCGCAACAATCCCATCGACCGCGAAGCCGGCATCCCGCCCCTCGCCGTCTACAATCCCCTGCATTTCCAGGAACTGCCGGAGGCCTTCATGGACTTCGTGGCCAGTCCCACCGGGAAGTCCCCCTCGACCACGGGGGCGGGATCCGAAGGCGCGCTGACCAAGGGTCCGTTCAACGCCTTATGGCCCACGGCCGATCTCAACGCCGCCCTGGTGTCGTTCATCCTGACCGGCCTCAAAGTCTTCTCCACGCCCGCCGGGCACATCGGCGCCAAATACCGCGTGGACCACGACATGAGCCTGCTGATCCCGGAACTCTGGTGCCGCATGACCCCGGACGAACGCGACTCGGAAAAGCTGATCAACGGCGGATACCTTTCGCTGGTCCAGGACATCAAGGTCAAAGGCAAGGTGCTTCCCGCCGGCCGACTCGGTTACCGCATCAACACCCGCTTCGTGCACGCCTTCCTGGGCCGCATTTTCTCCGATCCCCTCGCGGTGTTCCCGCCCGACATGCTCGAGCCAGAGTTGCAGGGGCAGCAGGATTTCAACGACGGCATCCTGAACATCGCGGAAGCCCAACGCGCCGCCGCCCAACTCTACTTCGACGACGGCAGCGTGGAGGCCGCCTGCCCACCCCTGCGCGCCTTGCTGCACATCATGGCTAATGGTTCATACGAAGGCATGACGCTGCGCAGCGCCGAACTCCGCAAGCTGTTCACGGCCGGGGAAATGCTCAAGTCCGACTGGTATAAGGCGCGCCTGGCCCGACAACAGGAGAAGGACAAGACCCTGTGGGCGCGGCATAAGGAGTACCTCAAGGCTTTCATGGGCGGGGAAGGCAATCGTCCCGCGACGAATCGCCTCGGCCTTGCGCGCCGTCTGGCCGTGGCCGAGAAAGGTTTTCGCGCCGCTTCGCGATCGGCGTATCTGGATACGTTGATGGGCACGCTCGGCATCGATCCCGTCCTGTAACGTTCCGCTCAAGCCTGCGACTAAGTTGCTACCTTGAGCGTTTCCACCAGGAGGGTTTTTAAATGATCGCGCAAATCAGCAACCGGGTCCGCGGCCTTTTGGAATCCTTCGGATGGCTCCCGCCGCTGATCGCCCGCATCACCGTGGGGTGGGTTTTCGTGGAATCCGGCTGGGGCAAACTCCACCACCTCGACAAGGTGACCGGTTTCTTCGCCGATCTCGGCATCCCCTCCCCCGGTTTCCACGCCCATCTGGTATCCAGCCTGGAATTCGGCGGCGGCCTGTTGCTGCTCGCCGGACTGCTTACCCGCATCGCCACCGCGCCGCTGATGGTCATCATGTTCGTGGCTATCGCCACCGCCAAGAAAAGCGAGTTGCACGGCTTCTCCGATCTGATCGGGTTTTCCGAATATCTCTACATGGTCCTCCTGTTCTGGCTCGCCGTAAAGGGCCCGGGTCCGGTCGCCCTCGATGCTATCATCGCGCGAAAGCTTAAGCGGCTCGATTAGTTCAGGTCCGCGCGCACGCCGAGACCGGGTTCCATCCCCCGGGTAATTGAGGGCTCCTCGGCGGACCTCCGATAAAAGCATATCTTATTGGACCCGTGAACCGCAGCAACCCCGAATCCCGCAGCGGCGTGCTCTTTGCCCTGGCCGCCTACGGGTTATGGGGTCTGCTCCCGATCTATTGGAAGGCCCTGCACGGCATCCCGCTCGGCGAAGTGCTGGCCCATCGGGTGCTTTGGTCCGCGCTGACCACCCTATTGCTGCTGGCAGCGGTCAAGCGCATGCCGGATTTCCTGCGCGTACTGCGGGATCGGCGCAAGCGCCTACTGCTCGGCGTTAGCGCCGTGCTCATCGGATGCAATTGGTCCATCTACATCCTGGCCGTGTACCGCGGAGAGCTGGTGCAGGCCAGCCTGGGATACTACATCAACCCCCTGATGAGCGTCGGCCTCGGCGTGGCCGTCCTGCGCGAAAAACTTTCCCGTACCCAGATCGCGGCGGTGGCCCTGGCCGCCCTGGGCGTCCTCATCCTGGGCATGCATCATAAGGGCCTGCCCTGGGTGGCGCTGGGCCTGGCCCTGTCCTTCGCATCGTACGGGTACATGAAGAAACGCCTCGGCGTCGAATCCCTCACGGGCCTGGCCATCGAAACCTTATGGCTATCGCCGGTCGCCGCGGGATATCTGGCCTGGCTGTCCTGGCGGCACGCCCCGCAGGCTTTCGCGGCTTCTGCCGGATCCACCGCTTTGCTGATCGGCGCGGGCGCGATTACCTTGGCTCCCTTATTCTTCTTCGGAGTGGCCGCGCGCCGCTTGCCCCTATCGACCTTGGGGTTCTACCAATACCTGAGCCCGAGCATCCAGTTGCTGATGGCGGTGCTGGTGTTCCATGAACCTTTCACGCGCCTGCACGGAATGGCGTTCGGCTTGATCTGGGCCGCGCTGGGGTTGTATACGGTGGATGCGATCCGGAAGGCATAGCCACTCAGGCGAGGCTACGAATTGCTTTCGCTTCGCGGCAAATCGGCCCGGTCGATTCGGATCAAGGCAGGTGACGCCAGGATAGGGGTTGATACTTCGCCTTGGCCGCGGCCACTTCCGCCGGGGTGGGATTCAGCTTCAGCAATTCGTATCGTTCATGAGTCTGCGCGGTATCCAGAGAGTTGCCCAGCGAGTCGATGAAGATGTTCGGTCCATGGTCGATCTCCGCCTTGAGCAGACCCATCGGGGCCACCCAGCTTTTCAGGTCCACGATCGAGTGGAGGACGAAAACATCGCAGACGTAGTCGCGGCGGTTGAACTCCAGGTTTTCCTTTCCGACAGAACTAGAGTCGACTCCGACTGGAACTCGGAGGCGGCCTTGGCCGGAGCGCCTTCGATGACCGTGTCCTTATCGATATGGATTTCCGCCAGGGAGAATATGTCGAAGCCGTAAATCCTACCTCACCAGGGGTGGATGCAATCGTAATTGTTCTGTTCGATGATCTGCCCCTGCTCGATGCGGAAAAACACCCCGAAATCCGCTTTCATGGTATCGCCGGGCTTCAGGGATCCCAGTTGGATGGCCAGGGTTCCGATCCATTCCGTCTCCACGCAAACACGGTTGCCATCGGCGGTCAGGCTCTTGATCGTATACACGTGCCTGGAGATGACCGACTTGCCTTTTTCGAAATCCTCAAGCAGGGCCTGTTTCCTGCGGGCCTTGCCGTTTGGATTCAGGCGGCTGGGGAACTCGTACTGGACCACGTCTGGATGGAAGAAATGCTGGAAGCGATCCAAAGGAACCGAACCCTCGATGGCCTTGAAGTAGTTGCGGATTAATTCTTCGTTCTTCGGATTCATGCGACCGTCCCCGTTCTACCGTCCTTTCGGAAGGCTTCCGGAAAAAATGGAAAGATCCGGCCCGATCTTAAAGCGCCCGGGCTTGGTAATCGGCGGGGGGCCATTTTTTTTTGGGCGCGGCCGCATTTGGTCCTGGCATTGACGGGCCTAAGGGTATTCGTTCATGCCATCAACGGCGTAAACGCTGACGCCCGACTCCAAGGTGGGCGGAAACGTATTCTGCCGGAACCGGGGAATGGTGTCGATTTTCTGGTCCGCCTTGAACCCTTGAACGGAGAAATAATTGTGCAACCCCGGATCATAGTGGAATTCAAAAACCAGGGGAATCCGGCCGCCCTCGCCGACCGTGAAGGGCCCGGTCGCTTTCGTCGAGAAATACTCGCAGGCGCCCACGTCCTGGGTGTCATCAATGCCAAAGACGCGGATCCGGAAATAATCCCTCGCCTTGCCATCGAACGTAGCGGGCATCAGGGGCTTTAGCGTAACAGTGGCCGTCTTAGTCGCAGGGTGCGAGCTTGTGAACCCCTCGCAGAATCCGCTATGCACGATCGCCACCGGGGTGAAGGTCGTGGCTTCTCCGGAGGTTTCAGGGGACGTCTGGCACCCGGCGCAAAGGGCCGAGGCAAGGCATAGTAATGCAAAGTTTTTCATAGGGAACCTTTCGAGCCGGATGTGGGATGGCGGATTGCGGGGCCACCCTGCTGTAGACGGTAATGTATCAGGAAAACCGGGTTAGGGCCCGTTAAGAAATAAATGATCTGCACCGAGGGCGGAGAGCCGGTTGGCTGGCAAGGCGCGAGGAGCGCCGCGGACCGGGCGTCCGCAAGCGACGAGCAACGCAGCCAGGCGGCCGGATCTACGGCC
>JBDSIO010000452.1:0-3464 GCA_039917895.1 Fibrobacteria bacterium
GATCGCCAAATCGCGCCCGCTCCATTCCGGCTTCGCCAACCGTGAAGTACCCTTGACGTTACTGCAGAGCCCTTGCAACATCCCCATCTCCTTGCTCAAGCCGTTTTTCAACGTGCGCAACATCCCGTTGATCGATCTGAAACACCTTGCCAGGGCCAAGGCCGGGGTGCGGAGGCAGGTGAAGGAGGAAGCGGAGATGTATTTGAAGAGCAGGCAATAAGCATAGACAGGTAGGCGGAATCAGGTCCCGCCATCCTGATCACGCTTATCTGAAAGTACCCGGGGAGTGAACGCGATTTGGGAAGGCAGTTACTTTCCTGCCGAGGACATTGCGGGAACGCACGGCGCGGGGTGATCCGGCTGGCGATGTGCCGCGGATCAGGCCGGTAGCGGTCGCCGGTACCCGGAAGGGGATTTCCACCATGGACTTGGGATTGGCGGCTTCAGAAACGATCACTTTGTAGCTGGCACCGGGTACCAATATGTCGGTGGTGAGCTTGGAGGTGTCCAGGGTGATTACGGGGGTCGCGATGGTTATTCCCCCGTGGAAGACGCCGTTGCTCAGATTTCCCACAATCTTGCCGGCGGCGTCGAGCAATTGGTAGGTGAGATTATTGGCCTTGGTCTCCACCACGGCGCTGTCGCCAAGGGTGGCGCAAGACCCTATGGCGCCCGGTCGCTTCCATATTTCCAGACTTTGCGATCCGGGAGTGGTGCCGGGAAGTGTCTTGACATATAGGGAGCGCTGCTGTTTGAAATAAATCGAGGTCTTCATGCGCAATGCCGATCCGCAAGGCTGCCTGTCGCAATAGAAGAAGTCCCATTTGTATTCCTGGCCGGGAGTCAGGTTCAACTTGCCCAAATCAACCGAATCCGACTTGGGGGTATGCACACCTCCCAAATCCATAACCAGTTTGTCGTTGATGAACAACCATACATCATCGTCTCCACGGAACGAAAAGCTTTGGCCGGACTGGTAAATGAAGCTGGCATGGGATTCCATGCAAAAATTCCCATTGCGCTTGGTACCGCCTGTCACCCACGTAGAGGTGTCCGGGGGCGGTTTGACATAGCAGGAATTCCCAAGGACATCACCATGCTTGTTATGGTTCGGTCCTTCTAAGGGGAAAAAGCTGTGGTCGCTGGGGCTGTCCATGAAGCTATCGTATACCCAACCGCCCTCACGGCTCTTTCTCATGGGAATGTCGATGCAGGTTTCATAGCTGCGCAAGGCGGGGATAGCGTTGCTCGAGTCGGTGATCCACCATTTGCCGAAATTATCGTAAGTGAGCGGTGCAAGGAGCTCGATCCCGGTGCTGATGGGTTTGCGATCGCGTCCGATCACGGTCTCAACCATCCCCTTTGTAAGCCGATCTCCCACCAAGTTGCCGAAATCGAAGTCGGGATGGGCCTGGCTGAAATCGCGTACCTTTGCCGCCAATAGGAATTGGCAAAAACCGTCGACGTTGGGCCAAGCCCGAGTCCAGGCCTGGGTTCCCGTAACCGTATTGAGCCAGATGGATTTCCCCTGGGCGGCGAATAAGGCCGCGAAATCGAAATCGGCCGTGGAGCCCCAACCTGTTAAGCCATAGGTGTCGGTATGATTGAGTTCGGCAAAATGGCCGGATACGATAGTCGAGTCGAGTAGCAAAGTCGTGAACCAACCGCAGCGGGCGGGAGTGATCGACATCTTGCGGGTTTTATTCCCGCCCCATACAAGCATGGGGGCCGTAGCCGGCCATGGGTTGAGGATGTTGAGAACCCGGGGCTCTTCCTGCAGGATTACCGGCGGGGCAGTGACCGGTCCCTCGGGGTCGACTATGATCCATATGGATTCCTTTCCATTGAAATCAGCTAGAGTGAAGCGCACTTCGTTGGTGGCGTTCAAGCCGGATTTACCGAATTTCCACCTTAAATGCTCGCCCGCCGCGGAAGTACCGTTGGAAGTGAAGAGGAAATCCTGCTGGCCCGGATCCAGGCCTGTCAGGGTGATGGAATAGCGGTACATGCTTGGATTTGTGAACGGCAAATCCCCGTTCTGAAAATAGAAGGCGTTGAAATCATCCGACTCGACATAAAGGTGAATGGTTTTCCCGTTCAAATCGTCCGCGGCCGCCATGCAGAAAATCGCCTGAAACAAAAGCAAAATCGACGTAAGCATCGGGAACCGATAGGATAAGGTTTTCGACATTGTTTCTCCGGGAGCGCATTCCCTTTGTGACCCTGGAAATATAATATCCGTGATTCTGCTCTTCTCTCAGCCTTGGCGAAATAGGGTTGCGACTCCGCTAAACCCTTCCCCCTTTTTTTCAGCTATTACCGTTGACGAATCTCGTGCCTTGAATTAACATTAAACATATAGGAATAATATGTTGTCAATGCGCGCGAAATATGCCCTGAAGGCCCTGGTCTACCTCGCGAAGGTGAAGGACACCGGGCCCGTGCTGATCAGCGATATCGCGGATTCGCAGAAGCTGCCGCGCAAGTTCCTGGAGCAGATCCTGCTCGAGCTGAAGAACCTGCGTGTGCTCAAGAGCCGGCAGGGCAAGGGCGGCGGGTATCTGTTGGCCAAGGAGCCGGAACAGATCGAGATGGGGCATATCGTCCGCGTGTTCAACGGGCCTTTGGCGCTGGTGCCGTGCGTGAGCGTCACCGCGTTCGAGAAATGCGAGGAGTGTCTGGACTTCGCGCATTGCGGCATCCGGCGGGTGATGAAAAAGGTTCGGGACGTGACGGCGGAGATTCTTGACGGCACCACCCTGGCGAACCTGGTCGCCATCGAAGCTTCGGAGTCGGATGAGGCTTCCCTGATGTACTTCATTTAATTTTTGAACTATAACCTACTTAATCTATAGGTATACTTATGAACGAAGCGAGAAAGTTGTCGGGAGAAAACCAAAACCGCCTACCGGAAAAACCGGAGGCCAAGCCCGATGCGGCGTTCCGTGTCCCGTCCAACGGTCTTACCAAGCTTTCGGCGGCCGTAGCCGTGTTCGCTTCGCTGCTCGCATTTACCGCGGGTGGCGCGTTCGCGCAATCCGATGCCGCCTCGGCGGGCGATGCCGTCAACCTCCAGGACCTGCAGCAAAAGGTGCTGATCCTGGAGCGCAAGCTGGAAGTGAAGGATGAAGAGGCCGTCGACGCGCCCAAGTTCACGGCCGGCCCGGATGGTTTCGTTTTCAAATCCGCCGATGAGGCGTTCCAGTTGAAATGGCGCGGCCTGCTGCAAGTGGATTACCGCCACTACATCGACGGTCAGGACACGGGCAGCCAGCGCACCTACCTGAGTCGTTACCCGAACAATTTCGCCAATACCTTCCTGCTCCGCAAGGTGCGCCCGTCCTTCGACGTGACCCTATGGAAATACGCATCTTTCCGCATCGTTCCGGATTTCGGCGGCGGAGCCACCAACTTGCTGGACGCCTACGGCGAACTTGCCTTGTGGCCGGAGTTCAAACTCCGCG
>JBDSIO010000453.1:0-2269 GCA_039917895.1 Fibrobacteria bacterium
CCGATGATTTCGATGATTTCGTAAACATTGTCGTTCACGTTCGCGATCTTGAAGCACCCATTCTTCTCCTTGGCCGTTTTGCTGAAATGCAGCAGGATGCCTAAGCCGGTGGAATTCACGTACCGGAGGTTGCGGAAATCGGCAACAATCTGGACGAATCCTTCTTTTATCAATTTCGTAACCTGATCCAGCGTGGACTCTACGTTGGTCGCATCGAGGTCGCCCATGAACTTGATGAGCTTTCCGTGCGGGACGTTGTCCAGGTCAGAGATCTGGAGTTCGATTTGGGTGTCCATGGTCTAGCTATCCTCCCGCATTTTCGTGATTTTCACTTCCGTGCCCGATTTGTCGATGGACACGTTGATGGAATTGCTGATCAGCTTCACCAGGGCCAGCCCGCGTCCACGGGTATCCCCGGTCTGGGCTGTTTCCTGGTTGGCTTCCAGTACGTACTTGAGCTGGTTGGCCTTGTCCATCAGGGTTTTATTGCGCACCAGCAGCTCGAACTTTTTTCGATCGATGCGGAGCTCCACGGAGATTTCCGGCTGGGACGAATCCCCATGCTCGATGGCGTTGTTGGCGATTTCGTCCACGATGGTCTCGATGCGGAACGAATCCCTGGAGCTATATCCCTTTTGCTTGGCGATGCCGGCGATGAATCGGCGGACCGCGGGCACGCACTGCAGCTTGGGCGGTAGGGTGATGCTCACGACCTGGGCCGTTTGGGTGTATTCCCAGTGGTAGTGGTTGTAAGCGGTATGGGTATCCGGGTAGAACTGGAAGATCTTGTCCGCGCCCATTTGGACCAGGCGTTCGCGCAAGTCGTAATTGAGGCCGACGATGACCATGTTACCGCCCTTTTCCACCAGGCGTAGCTTGCAGCCCATCAATTCGCCCAGGAAGGGCGAGGAAACGAAGGTGACATTTTCCATCAGGGCCACGATGAAGTATTTCTTGGAATCGATGATTTCCTGGAAAATCTTGCTGGTGGCCTCGCAGTCGCTGGCGTTCAAGTCCCCTTCGAAATGGAGAAGGATGATCCGCTCATCATGCGAACTGACTTGCTGGGAAATCCTCATAGGTCGCTTTCATAGAGGATTTTTTCCCGCTGGGATTTGTTTTCGTCCGGATCCTTGGTTTTGACCACGTGCACCTGGGTTTGGCCATTCTCGCCCAGGTCGATCTTGATCTCGCTGCTGAGCATTTGCACGATCACCAGGCCACGGCCTTTCTTCTTGTCGTTGGACGGAGGTTTGGGGCTGTATACGGCCCGTTTCAAGTTCTCCAGATTCTGGCGGGTGCCGCCCTGATCCTGGACCGAAAGGTTCATCGAACCATTCTCGAATTTTGCCGAAAGGGTGACTGAACTGTGGACGTCCTGGGAGCCGTGCAGAATGCCGTTGGTGACGAGTTCATCCACGATGATCTCGGTACGGAAACAGAATTTCTTGGAATACCCTTCTACCCGGGCGATTTCGGCCACGAACTGGCGGAGCGGGGGGATGTATTCCAAATCGCTGGGGAGCTGCACCGAGTATCCTGATGGTGTTATAGGCTGGCGTTCCAATCAAATTCCCCTCTCGCAACTGCGTGGTATAAATTAACACCACTCAGGTCATTTCCAAACCGGTATTTGGACCGTAAACGGGTTCGGCCTTTCGATTCATGCTTCGAAAGGCCTATCAGTCATGTTTTTCTGGCGAGCGACGAATCCATCCGATAAACCATCGCCATGATCTGGGCCACCACTTCGTACAACTCTTCCGGAATGCTTTGACCCGCATCCACTTCGCTCAGAAGCTCGGCGAGCTCTCCATCACTGTGGATAGGAATGTCCATGTCCAAGGCTTTTTTGACGAGCGCCTGGGCCAGGGTTCCCCGGCCGGATGCGACCACCAACGGCGATACATCCTCATCCTGCCGGTACTTCAGCGCAACGGCCAGTTTCAACTTTTGCTTGAATTCCATGTCGCGAGAACCAACCGGGTTGAGTATCCGGGTTCGCATCGCCACCCGGGAGTATGTCAGATTATATCATTTGGACCTGGCAAATAACAGGCAAATGGGCGGCCATGGAAGTTGGGCTGTGAATGAATGTTATCGGACCGCTTACCGGCCAGGAACGCCGATACGCGATAACGCCGATATTTGTAAATTGAGCCTTGGACGCGTCGCTTTGGCGGAGGCGGAAACCCAAGCCCGGACGGGCTTGATGGCAGTCCAGGTGGAGTTTCATAAACCCATGCCAATCAAAAGGTTGCAAAGCCCC
>JBDSIO010000454.1:0-4164 GCA_039917895.1 Fibrobacteria bacterium
AGTTCTTCAATTCATGGCCGATCAGCGCGGCCTCGCCATCCCGTTCGGCCGCAACCGGTTCAGGCGTTGCGGGCGGGCTGCCAGCGGTCTGGGCGATCTTCAAGCTTTTCTCAAGCCGGGCATGGTACCTACGGCGGCGAAGGAGAACGGTCCCGGAATGGGCTAACCGCTTCCTGGAAGGCGCCACCACCCACAACCCTGTTACGGCTACCGCCAACGCCGATACCATCGGAACCAGGTAAGAGCGCTGGCCGGTGTCGGTCCACCACATGCCCAGATAAGCCGCGAAGGCGCCCAAGGCGGCATAGGACAATATGGCTGTGATCTTTTCCACTGACATCATGGAGAATCTATTCCCTCACCCGGTCGGAATTCGTCCCCGATCCTTAACTCCCGCTCTTTTTTAGAGAGCAGTCCGCCTGGATGTCGCTTCGGCCGGAATTCTGATTCCATTACTCTTTCCCGGCCTGCGTGCTGACAATTTCCCTACCTAGAACCTTTGACGCGAAAGGAACCCGAAACGGGGACAGCCAATTAAGGGTCCTGGATTCGTTTAAGGCAGGTCCCTTGATAATGCCGGCATATACCATATCCGACCTGTATCGCAAAAAAGAGACCACTTTATTTCGGCGCCCGAACGGGAGTCCGCATCCCCATTTTCACGCGGAATCCCCATCCGGAAACCGGTGGCACTGGGATAAGTGCACTTGGGTTAACCTGAGGCGGTCAGTTTTTGATGGGCCCGCTCCGAGACATCTCCCTAGTTGGAAGGGGTGTCAGGGACCGGTAATTATCTGCACAGGGATACGCCCAATGGCCGTGACCCCGGTCTCATCCTTTACGCGCAGCTCCAAGCTGAGGCTCCGCGGAACGTTACATGGCAAGCTCAGGGTATCCGTCCCGGAACGATGGGATTCCTCGAAGGCTCGCAAGGTATCCGCCTCGCCTTTCAGGGTCCAGCTCACCTTGGTATTGTCGTGGAAACGGTTGGAATACCGGCCCGCGATGCGGGTGGTATCGCCGGTTTTGCATGGGGATGAGGACGAGTCGAGGAATTTGAGTTCGATTTGGGCACCGCGTACCGCCTTGATCGGTTTCCCGTAAGAGTAGTCTCCCGCGCCGCCCTTGCGCTTAAGACAACGCACCGAATACTGCAGGTTTTTGGAGGTGATGGTGTCGCCTTCGCCCCCGAAGACGGCATCGTAATAGACCGTGTCTCCGCCAAGGGGCCAGGACTTGGACGCAGCGGGGTTCTCGGTCTCATTCCGCTTAAGCTCATACTCGAACAATTCCGTGGAAGCGGGTCTGGACCACGAAATGCGCACGATTCCCGAAGCGGAGTCCAGGACGCTCAAAACATTGAAGGGCTTGGGGATCAAAGGGTCGGAATCGCCTTGCGACATCTGCAGGGTCACGGTTTTGGTGCTTTCGGGGAGGATTTGAAATGCCTGAAAGTCATCGGTGTAGGGACTGCGGGAGCATTCCACCCGGTACGCGGCGCCCATGGGCAAATAGATGTTCGCGATCCCGCTTCGCGTAGGAGGGAGTTGGTACGGGGTATTCGCGATGCGGCATTCCGCGTTGTCGATTGGCGCGTTGTTCCGCGAATCCACCACATTAAGGATCAACTGCCCGGCGGTTTTCAGCGTGCAAAGCGGAAGCGTCTGCCGCCCACCCACCCTGACCTTGATATTGGGCAGATGGTGAGCTCTCCAATCCTTGGTCTTTTGGTTTGCGGTATCCTCGAAAAACAGATCGTACTCTCCGGTGGGCAAGGACGTGAAGCTGTAAAGTCCGTGCTTATCCGTCATGACCACGAAGGAGTCCTGGGAGGGGTAGGGACCGCCGTCAGCCGAACGCTTCGATTGTCCCGAGGGCGTGGGATAAGCCACAACCCTGGTCGCGACGGCGGGATCCCCGTTTTCCAGATCCGCACAACCCGCGACCTCCCACGGGTCGGGAATCTCCGTGCCGCACAATCTGGATCCGCCGATCCCGTGATCCGAGCAGCCGAGGAAAAGCAAGCCTACCGATGTCATCGCGCCGGTAAACGCGAAAAGCGCAGCCAGGCCGCGCCCGCCGACCGCAATAAAGCCTTTGGGGCCTAGCGCCCTAAACTCCATCCTCCTCCGCCTTTTCGATCCGGGTCACGGGAAACAATTGGAAGTTGAACTGATACACGCGGTCGGCCTGAGAGCCGTTTTCCGCGAGAGCCAAAAGGTACATTCGCAGGTTCTTTATCGCCAGTTTGGCCTTCCTCACCTTGTCGCCGGTCAATGGCAGCGTCAGGGTCGAGAAGCCCTTCATCTCCCCCGGGAAAGCATCCAATGCCCGGATCGCGAGCTCCAAGGTATTGTGGTGGAAATTCGCGACATGCATGGCATCGAACCTGCCGCCCAGGGTCAGGTTCTCGTTGGTGGGGCGCCATAAACCGTTTTGATGCCGTTTGATCAGGCCCAGGCCGTCCAGCAACTCGATGGCTTTGCGCGCATCTTTGGCGGAGATAGGGGGATCGAGGGTTCTCGCCAAGGCCTTGTAGTCGCCTTCGAACGGCAGGTAGTGGAGCAATTCCCGGATGGCGGAGTAATACCATTTACTGAAGTATTCGTACTTCTCGGGTTCCAGCACGTCCACCTTCACCTTGGCCTTGCCGCTGGTCATCATCTTCTCGTAATACCGGTTCTTCTCCTCCAGCGTCTTGCCCTGGTTGAAGCTGACCAGATTCAGGAAATACTCCTCCTCTTCCTTCGAAAACTTCAGCGCCTTGGCGAACTTAAGCATGAACGCGCCGGAAAGGTTCTTCTTCCCGGCCAGTACGTCGGAGAAATAACCGGAGGAACTGAAGCCAACCTTCATGGTGAAATACCGGTGGGAGAACTTGGCGTCTTTCGCCTTCTGTCCCTCGTAATAGTCCTTGAGGAACTTGCGGTAGTCGGTGTAGGTGAATAAATCAGGCATATTCGGTGGATCCGGATGAGATCCATTAGAAGTATACCCAAAGCCGGGTCGGAGGGGCCGGCCATGGGGTGAAATCTCGCTCCCGGTCGGAGAGCGAGGAGTCCTGCCAAAGGAGAGCAAAAAGAACGCAAACGCGCGATTTGACCCTAAGGCCGGGAAAAACGGAAGAACACCAATCCCCCAGATCCCAAGGGGTTAACCGGATGGAAAACCAAATCGCCTTTCCCGGAACCGTTGCAAAAGTTATTATTAATGGATGCGGTGGAACTTGCGCTTGGCGAATCGTCTGCATTCCGGTCTTTTCAGAATGGCTTCCCCGGCTATGGTTTTGGCTTTATTTTTGGCTCTGCCATCTGCCATGGGTTCCGCTTTTGCGGCGACTCCGGCCAGTGTGGAAAACCCGGCGGAAACCGTCGCTGAGATGTCGTTCACGAAAGGCGATACCCGCAATGGGTCGAAAATCCACCTCCGCGTCGTGGGCGACTCCTTATACTATCGCGAAACGGTCTATTCGCCGGATACGGAGCCGAAGGAAAGCAGCAAGACCATTCAAATCTACGGCGGCCGACGTCGCGCGTTGATGGGCGTCCTGGGGGATCTTCCACGTTACCCCACGTTCGGCAGTTGCTACGGCAAGGATATGCGGTTCTACATGGTGGAAACCGCGACCGGTAAATTTTACCGTAGCGTGCCTGATGAACCTGGTAAGTGCTACATGGACGAGCCCGGTATCTGGTCCCTGTTCCAGGATTTGGATGACCTGGTCTCCCCGCCCACGGAACTCGAAAAAGAGGAATACTCCGCTTCCTGATCCGCCGCTTTTGCGGCAATCCGCCTCGCACCTGAGGCGATCCCGATGGAAAAATCCTAATAACGAGGAGCCCCGACCGAAGGGCTCGGTCGGGGCTATAGCGCATCGGTGGACAACTCCGATGCGCGGGACTTGTTCCGTCGCGCGGGTACGGACATAAATTAACCCCGCCCCGTCCGGTAGGAACGAGCACGCTCTCAATTTCTGCTCTCTATTTGAGAGCGCCCCCGCCGCGAATGACCGGACCGGGGCACCGGCTGCATGCTATCTTACTACCCGTCTCACTGATTATGTTACATGCATGAAGCATACCGAACGTGTCGTTCCTGGAAAAAACTCCTGACCCTCTCCGGCGCTTTTTGTAGCGAGCGCATGAACCCTCGGACCTTGGTCTT
>JBDSIO010000455.1:0-23554 GCA_039917895.1 Fibrobacteria bacterium
CGCCTCCAGAAGCTGTGGGAGACCGACGGAAGTTTCAAGAAGAGCGTGGAGTCGCGTTCGGCGGACAAGACTTTTACCTTCAACGACGGCCCTCCGTTCGCCACCGGCCTGCCGCATTACGGTCATCTGTTGGCCGGAACCATCAAAGACATCGTTCCCCGCTATTGGACCATGAAGGGCTATCGCGTGGAGCGGCGCTTCGGTTGGGATTGCCATGGCCTGCCCATCGAGAACATCATCCAGGACAAGCTCGCGCTGCACACCGTCCGCGACATCAACGAGTACGGTGTCGACCGGTTCAACGAGGCCTGCCGCGCGGGCGTGCTCACCTATACCCAGGAATGGCGCAAGACCGTCAGCCGCATGGGCCGCTGGGTCGATTTCGAGAACGAGTACAAGACCATGGACCTGACTTTCATGGAGTCGGTCTGGTGGGTGTTCAAGCAATGCTTCGACAAGGGCCTGATCTACCAGGGTTACCGCATCCAGCCCTACAGCCCCGCGCTCGCCACCTCGCTCTCCAATTTCGAGGTGAACCAGAACTACAAGGATCGCCAGGATCCCTCGGTAACCTTGTCGTTTCCCTTGGAGCGCCTGCACGGGGAGATGGAAGACGAAAACCTGCTGGTATGGACCACCACGCCCTGGACGTTGCCCAGCAACATGGCCATCGCCCTGAATCCGGAATTGCAATACACGTTGGTGCGACACGAGGGCAAGCTGTATTGGATCGCCGAGTCGCGCCGAGCCGCTTATTTTCCCGATCCTAAGTCCGAAGCGGTGGGCAGCCGCAAGGGCTTCGCATTCGCCGATCGCCGCTACAAGCCGCTCTTCCAGTACATGCCCTACATGACCGAGAAGCAGTACACCATACTCATGGCGGACTTCGTCACCGCCGAAGACGGCGCCGGCGCCGTGCACATCGCGCCTTCTTTCGGCGAAGAGGATTTCCAACTGGGCCGGAAGGAAGGCTTGGGGCTGTTCGATCCCCTCGACGCGGAAGGCCGGTTCACGCACCTGGTTCCGGATTGGGAAGGCATCGGCGCCAAGGACGCGGACAAATCCATCCTGCAGAAGCTGAAGGCCGACGGGCGCGTGTTCAAGCACGAAACCTTCGTGCATAGCTATCCGCATTGCTGGCGCACCGACGTGCCCTTGCTCTATCGGGCGCAGAAGAACTGGTTCCTGAGCCTGGAGAAATCCATCACCTCCGCCGAAGGCGAGACGAAAACGCTCAAGGAGTGGATGATCCACTGCAACCAGCAGATCAACTGGGTGCCCGATCATATCAAGGCCGGGCGCTTCGGCAAATGGCTGGAAGGCGCGCGCGATTGGAACCTGTCCCGCAACCGCTTCTGGGGCACCTGCATCCCCGTGTGGATCGCCGACGACGGCGACATGCTGTGCGTGGGCGGCGTGGAAGAGCTGCACGCTCTCACGGGCGTCAAGGTGGACGATCTGCACAAGCACGTGGTCGACGCCCTGGTGATCAGGACCAAGGATAAGAAGACTTACGACGACGCCGGCAAGGAATACCGCCGCACGCCGGAAGTTCTCGATTGCTGGTTCGAATCCGGTTCTATGCCTTACGCGCAGCCGCACTTTCCTTTCGAGAACCAGGACTGGTTCCAGCGCAACTTCCCCGCCGATTTCATTGCCGAGGGACTGGATCAGACGCGCGGCTGGTTCTATACCCTGACCGTGCTGGGCGCGGCGCTGTTCCAGAAGCCCGCCTTCAAGAACGTGATCGTGAACGGCATCATTCTGGCCGAAGACGGCCAGAAGATGTCCAAGCGCCTGAAGAACTATCCGGATCCCAATGAATTGATCGACCGCACTTCCGCCGACGCCATCCGCCTGTTCATGTGCGACTCCGCGGCCGTGAAGGGCGAGGAGCTCAAGTTCAGCGAGACGGGCGTAAAGAACATCGTGCGCTCCGTGTTGCTGCCCCTGTGGAACTCGCTCTCTCTGTTCGTCACCTACGCGAACGCGGATCAGGGCAAAGGCCAACTCACCTGGCGTCCCGGTGATCGGTGGAAATCCGATAACGAACTCGATCGCTGGATCCTGTCGGATTTGCAGCAGCTCCTGACCAAGGTCCAAACCGAAATGGACGCCTACCGGCTGTTCAACGTGGTGCCGGCCGTGGTGGAGTTTATCGACGACCTGACCA
This sequence comes from Fibrobacteria bacterium, assembly GCA_039917895.1. Taxonomy (GTDB): domain Bacteria; phylum Fibrobacterota; class Fibrobacteria; order UBA11236; family UBA11236; genus Chersky-265. The sequence continues at coordinate 2,174 of JBDSIO010000455.1, forward strand.
ACTGGTATATCCGCCGTTCGCGCCGCCGTTTTTGGAAGTCCGAAGACGACCAGGACAAGAACGCCGCCTACGCGACCTTGTACCGGGTGCTGGTGGAGTTCTCCAAGGTTTTGGCCCCGTTCCTGCCCTTCCTGGCGGAAGAAATCTACCAGATCCTGGTCCGCGAACCCGCGACCTCCGGTTTTGCCGGAAGCGCTTCCGGTTCGGTTCCTGGTGAACCGAACACGAAACCGATTTCGGTTCATTTATGCGACTTTCCGGTATTCGACGCCGCGCTTTTCGATCCGGCCCTGAACGCCAAGATGGTCCGGGTCCGCCAAGCCGTGAACCTGGGTCGTTCCTTGCGGTCGCAGCACAATATCAAGAACCGCCAGCCCCTGAGCACGCTCATCGTCGTAGTGCGCAATGAAGCCCAAAAACGGGAAATTTTGGACATGGAAGACCTGATCCGGGAGGAGCTGAACGTTAAAACCGTGGAGGTTTCCCTGGACGAATCGTCCCTGGTCACCTACAAGGGGAAGGCCAATTTCAAAAGCTTGGGCGCCCGCATGGGTAAATCCATGAAAACGGTGGCTGAAAAGGTTGCAAAACTCTCCCATGAAGAGATAAAATCCGTGCTTTCAGGCACTCCTTTCAAGGTGGAAGAGGGAGAATTGACGGCCGAGGATATTCTGGTGGTGCGCGAAACCCGGGCGGGCCTGGTGGTCGAAGCCAGCCGGGAACTTACCGTAGCAATGGATACCGCCATTGACCATTCCCTGCGTTTGGAGATGCTGGCCCGCGAAAGCGTAAGCAAAATCCAGAATCTGCGCAAAGATTCCGGTTTCGAGGTTACTGATAAGGTGGAAGTTCACGTCAAAACCGCTTCTGTGCTTTTCCGGGAGGCTTTGGAAACGCATTTTACATATATTACGGCCGAAGTTTTGGCGAGCTCTCTGGGTTTCAAGGAAACGGTCCTGGATGGTGAAGACAATGTCCTCGACGTGAACGGCGAAATCGCAGTATTTTCGGTGTCGAAAAAAGTTTAGATTAAACCGGTTACGGGCCCGATTCGGGCTTCGGAACAGGTAGGGAAAGGATCGCCTTTTATGATTAAGAAGCCCGCTGGTAAGGAAACTCCGACCAAGACCTCCACGGCCAAGGAAGCCGTTAAAGAGGCGCCCAAGGAGAAGCCAAAGGCCAAGCCCGTGGCGGTCGAAGAACCTGCGGCGCCTGCGGGCCCCAAGGTCAGAATGGGCAAGGCCGATCTCAAGTTCTTCGAAAACCTGCTCAATGAGAAGAAAGAGACCCTGATCCAGGAGCTCGGCTATCTGGAAGACAACACCATGCGCCTCAACTCCAAGGATGGAGCCGGCGACTTGTCGAGCCATGCCTACCACCTGGCCGACCATGCCACGGAGACCCAGGATCGCGAGCAGGCTTTCCATATGGCCAGCCGCGAAGGCAAGTACCTGTTCTACATCGAAGAAGCCCTCGATCGCGTGCGTAACGGCACCTTCGGCGTCTGCAAGAAATGCGGCAAGCTGATTCCCAAGGCACGGCTCGAAGCGGTGCCCACGGCCAAAATGTGCATCGATTGCAAGACCAAGCAGGAACGGGCGGCTGAAGCGGCTTCCGTGGGGTAGATTGGGGCGGCCGAGGCGGCTTCCGCGGCCAGAAGCAATCTCATTGCTCCAAGGTTGAAGCTCCGCGAGGGGCAAATCTCTCATTTAAAAACGGGTCCGACTCTGATGGAGCGGATCCGTTTTTCATTGGTACGGCTGGCACGAGGGCACCCCGGAAGTGACCCTTGGTCCCTTATCGCCGCTGTTGGCCAATGTGCGCTTGGACGGCGACCGATTGGAAGGCAAGGTGGTCCTGGACTTGGCGGGCGGCAGCGGGCGGGACGCCTACCTGATTTCCAGGTTGGTAGGGCCGGCTGGCAGGGAAAGGTGCGCAAGGCGCTGAAGTCCGCCCAAGCGGTACATCCCCAGGTCTCCGCGACCCGGCTTGAGTTTTCCAAGTCAATCCTGAATGGCCAACTGAACGCCGGGTCCTGGGCGCAAGCCGGGGCGCTGGTTTCGGCGGTTCTGGCTTCGGCCTGCTGCTGGATACATCTTCTGCTCATCGCATTCGGAGTTTCCGGCGGAGCGCTTTCCGCTACCTTCGAAGCATGGCGACCGGTACTGCTTCCCGTGACCTATTTCCTGTTGGGCCTTGCCTTCTACTTCACCTTCCGCAAACCACAGGTAACAACATCCGTTGCTTCCGGAACCGGGGAAAACTGCTGTGCCGCGCCTGGCTCCGAAGGTGAAGTGCCCTCCTGCTGCCCTCCGGAAAAACCGGGCGTCTCCGTCAAGAAATTCAACAAGGTTGCGCTTTGGGTGGTGACCGCCTGGATCCTAGCATTCGAGAAGGATTTCCTGGCTGTCCCTAGGGAGGTCTTCGATTTACCCATGCTCAACACTCGGATTAGCTTTACATTACCCCTTACCATGGTCTAGCCCATTTTGTGCGGTTGCATTCAAACCGGCTTTTTTCTGGAGGCCCCTAGTGCCACGTCTTGGAATGAAAGTTTCTGCTCTTGCTTTAGGGTTTGCGGTGACCTCAGCCATGGGAGCCATACCAGAAGAGGGAGTCCATCCGGACTTCACGGTTTCAGAAGTCAAAATGCCGGGGCAGTACAAAACCATGGGCTTGGTTTTTATGAAGGATGGCCATATGGCCCTAGGCGTCACCGATTTTGTTGGTTGGGGGGAGTTGCCGACTTCGGCCAGTAATAAGCATAAGATTTTCCTGGTGGAAGGGCCGGGGACGCCCTCTCCCAAAGTCACTGAAATATCCCATACTTGGCTACAGCTTTCTGGGCTTACCGTGGCTGAGAACAAGCTTTATGCCACTGACCGTGATGGTTTCTACGAGATTCAGGAATTGAGTCCTCCCACCGGAACTGACCTTACAAAGAATCGCCGCCTCATCGTTAAGTGGCCTGATGAGGGCACGTGGAATGTCGGAGGCGTCCAATTTCACCAGTGGGTTTTCACGCCCTTCTACCATCAGGGTAGTTTTTATGGCCCCTATTGTGGGGTCACTCGAGAGGGCGGCCACTCCGATATCAATCCCACGACAAAGATGGCTGGGGCCTTACTCAAGTGGGGTACCGATGGCGGTTTGGAGGCTTTGGCAGGAGGTTTACGGGTTGCCAATGGGGCGGGACTTGATGAGAATACCGGCGAGATTTTTGTTTCGGACAACCAGGGTGGCTGGTTTCCTGCCTCTACCTTCACCCGCATTCGCTCGGGGCGCTTCTATGGCCACCGCAATAAGTCTCCAACCACTTCGGCGAATTGGGCTGAAACCTTGCCCTATGACCCCCCTGCGGCTTGGCTTCCTTTCAAAACCTTGCGGGTTTCTCCCAGCCAGCCGGCCCTTGTCCCCCAAGGTTTTTATGCGGGTGACTGGCTTCTGGGTGATGTGGCCAGCCCGGGTCTTGTCCGTATCTCCCTGGACAAGGTTGGCGATGAATTCAATGGAGCGGTGTTCTGGTTCTCCAACGGATTTAGTAATGCCGCCATCAACCGCATGGCTTGGGGACCGGATGGTTCCCTCTACATCGGCACTTTTATGACTATCGGCGCCAATTGGCCCAGCGGAAAATTGCAGCCTTTATTCAAATTGGCGCCGAAGGCCACGGCTACAGCTTTCGAGATGAAATCAATCCGATCCATTAAGGATGGGCTAGAGATTGAGTTTACCCAACCCGTAGATGCCGCCACCGCCCTAAAGGCGAACTTTACTGCCCGGCAATGGCAGTACATTCGCCAATTGGAGTATGGAACGGGCAAACAACCCGAGCAAGCCCTGTCGGTTTCGGAGACGGCGGTTTCTACCGATGGTCGACGGGTATTCTTGAAACTGGCTGGACTGGTACCGGATCGCGTTGTCTACATCAAGCATACCGGTGTGAAATCTGCCACGGGTGCGGCGGTTTGGAATGATGAGGCCTGGTTCACCCACAATTATCTGTCCACCCGAGAGTGGAGCCTAGGTTCCTCGGCCCTCAAGCCCAAGTCCTCCACCAATTCCCAATTCGCTAAAAATGTGGTAAGCCGTGTGTTAGGCCAGGGTATCCTGGCCGTTACCCTCGATGTAGCCGGTCCCTGGAATGCTTCCTTGATCGCTCCCGATGGCGCTGTGGTTGCCAGCCAATCGGGGCAGAGCTCAAAAAGATTTGAACTGTCTACTCGTGCTGCGCAAACGGGGGTTTACCTTCTAAGGGTAATGCTAAAAGAGGGTTTGATGGGCGAAGAGGTTGTTCGCAAAATTGTCTTCTGAATCGGAGGCGCATAGATAAATCACAGCCCTTTTTGCGTCAACATGCCCCCCTTTCCGTCCGCTTGGAATTACACAATTCGTCCAAATCGGAAGCGCCGGTAATTGATCGATTATTGTTTAACGGACCCTAATGCGATTTTAGATTCACGGAATTTTTGCCACAGACTGAGGCACAAATGCGAATCGGAATAGTATCCCAGAACAGGAAGTTTTGGCTGTGACGAAGTGAAAGTCATACTAGCACTTAAAGTGGACACTCCCATTAACCGGGCGTAGTGGGCAGGCACCCCATTCCCGTTGATGCCTACTCGCAAAAGGGCGCTTGAATTCAAAAAGGTCTCATTCGGGAGCACCGGTGAACGGGGTAAAATGGAAAAAAGCTGAGGACCTCCGGAATGCCTGCCTCCCCAAGACATCAACGGATAGATCCATTCCCCTCCTTGGCAAGGCGCGAACTCGTCCCAGCGTGACTGCTGGAATGGAAGGCGGAAGAAATACCTCCACCACATTCCTTGCCCCCAATGCGTACAGGGAATCGTTGTAGTTCAAGGTTACGAAGCCATGGCGGGCCGCCGGCATTTTTTCAACCACCCGCCAGGTTTTGCTTTTCGGATCGTATTCCTCATTGATGTCTCTGGGACCGGGCCATTCGCCTCCCATGGCGTAAAGCCGGCCTCGCGCAGCAACGAAGGCCAGCCCACTCCGCGATACGGGAAGCCTGGGCAAGGTATCCCAGGTGTTATGCGTCGGGGAAAAAACCTCGAAGTTCGTAACGCTGATGCCGCCTGTACCGCGCAAGCGTCCTGCCACTACATAGATCTGCGAATCCAGGACCGCGATTCCCAAATGCTCACGGGCAGTGGGCATGGAGGCCCTTTCCCTCCATGTGTCGGTTGCCGGATCATATTCTTGCACCCGATCGAGGGCGATCCCGTTGGTATCGACGCCCCCGATGACATAGAGGCGACCCCCAACGACAGCCACTCCGCCAGCCGCGGTGGAATATGGAATCGGTTTGATCCGCTCCCATCGATTCAGCCCTGGGTCGTAAACCATACTATGGCGCGAACCAATCCATGGGGCGCCATTCGGCCCGCGTCCCCCTAAGGGGCCATGGTCGCATCCCCCCAAGACATAGAGCTTCCCGTTGAATGCGCCGACATTAGGATGATGGAGCCCGACGGGCATGGCCGCGACCTCCTGCCAGGAATTTTCCGCGGGAGAATAGGCAAAGGCTTCCTGGTAGCCTCCCGTAGAACCACCGATCCCTCCGAGGATATAAAACTTGTTTCCGAGGACGGCCCCGCCGATTTCGCCCCTGGAATTGGGCACCGCGCCTCGGGAAATCCATCGCCCAAGATTGCCCTGGGAAAAGGCTGCGGAGGCAGCCATTAGCACGGATGCCGCCAGGATTTCTGTCTTAAAGATACCGAGCATTTGCAGCCTCCTCTTTAGCCGTGCGTTAGGGGTCGAATGCTGCTATTGAAGCGGCCTCCATTTGTCAGCCGCGCCCTCTGAATATAACTTGCGGGCATTGGCGCTTCCGCTGGATTATGTGCCTCTGTTCCGATTTCAAGGTATCCGTTTGTATTTACCCGGCTTCTTCCCGGATGCTACACTTTGTAGGCCCCTCCAACCGGGATTGAAGCCGGGAAACCATGAACGCACGTACCGACGAATTACTGGGACGCATCTTCGATTTCATCGGGGCTCCCATCTTCGTCAAGGATCGGACCCTCCGACATCACGCGCGCCGAGGCCGCCAAGAAGATCCAGACCCATTACGAACCGGAAACGCCGTCCATTCCCGACAGGGTCCTGCATGGGGTCTGCCTGCCGGCGCTCGAAATCGGCGGCGACTACCTGGATTATTTCCAGAACGGGAACGGGGATTGGATCATCGCCATCGCCGACGTGTGCGGCAAGGGCATCACGGCCGCCATGGTAATGACTGTGTTCCGGCGGCATTTGCCCGCCTTTGAGCGGATGTGGAAGGACACCGAATCCGGCGGGTGCCTTCCGAAGTTCGTGACCGGGGAGAAAAAGTGGGGCAGGCGCAATTATGGCGCTTGCCGAACATGGAGCTTGCCGACCGAACCGGCGAAGCCCCAATCAGTCTTATTCCGGCGTAGGGATGGGTTCGGGAACGAACGGATCGGTGCGGTGGCGGGCTTCATCGCGCAACCGGCCCAGGGTGCTTTCAATCATCCGGTTCAATTTCTCAACGGCACCCGACACGGCCAGTCCCACCGTGGCCGCATGATGAGTAGTCGCCATCGGTTGATGCCCTTCAAGTCGGGCTTCCATCATGCAACGCTTATCCTCCAATCCGGGCTTACTGCCGTTCTCGTCGCTCAAATGCACCTCCACCCGGGTGATGTGGCTGGAGACATGGTCAAGCGCGCCTTCCACCTCGCCGCGGACGTATTGGTTGAAGGCTTCGTGTCCCTCGATGTTACGGTCGGTGTTGATCTGGATCTGCATGGTCTGGTCCCGGCTTTCTGGTTGTCCAAGGCATGTCCCCAAGCGGGGACCTTATCCGACAAACTATCTTCCGCCGCCGGCCACGCATACCTCCAAATGCCCCCATTTGCAGGGGTCCGCACGCTATTCCACCTCCCCCAGGAGATCGCCCAGGCGATCCAACCGTTTTTCCCATAGGCTACGCCGCGCATCCATCCATTGCTGGGCCAGGGAGAATCCCGCAGTATCGATTTGACAGGTACGCACGCGCCCGATCTTCACCGTCCGCACCAGTCCGCCCGCTTCCAGCACCTGCACATGCTGGACTACGGCCGGCAGCGAGATCTGCAACGGTCCCGCCAACTGGGAAAGCGACACCGGTTTGCCGGTCAGCATTTCCAACAATTCCCGCCGCGTGGGATCGCCCAGCGCGTTGAAGATCCGGTCGATGCTTTCTCCGCGGGGGCCATTTGATCCATGCGGTCCACCTGGTTCATGCGGCCCACGCGACCCTTTCGCATCTTTGGGCCCCCGGGTACCACCGGATCCAGGCGGCGTCTTAAGTATGGGCATCCAGTTCCTTCGCCAGGATTTCCAACAGGCCGCGTGTGCCTTCCTCGCGGCCCTTCAGGCTGTCCACGCCGTCGGTGAACGCGCCCTGTTCCGTGAAGATCATGTCCGTGCCCTTCCCATTGGGCAACAACTCGATGGTGGTCAGCGACGTGGACATGGGTTTGCCCTCCATGGCCATGGAGTACACGAAGATCAGGCGCTTGTCGGGAATGATGTCCTGATAAGTCAGATCCATGGTAATCAGCGGTCCGCCCATATAGCGGAAGCTCGCGTGCTCGTGGCCACCCACCTTGAATTCCATTTCGAACTTCTCAATGGTGAAACCCTCGCCCTCCACCTGCCAACGGCGCTTCTTGGCCTTGTCCGTAAAGGCGGAGAACACATGTTTGGCGGAGTGCGGATAATGGCGCTCTATGGAAAACGTGCCGTGCACGATGGTGGGAGCGGCGGTTGCTGCGGTCATGATCGGATCCTTTCGAGTGGGCGAATTGGGACGGTCAATAGTTAAGTATCCACTTAAGTATAAATTCCAAGGTCGGGAAAGTCAAGCGAGTTGGGGGATGAGGGAGAAATGGGCGGAAATCGTGACCGTGTACAGCGGGCATGGGTTCGTCGCTCTGGAGTTGCGTGCGCAACTCCACGCTTCTCACAACGAATGGATGTTCTGTCCTCGCGAAGCACATAGCGTAGCCTTGTGGTGCCGGGGTACAAGGAGGAAAAGCCGGAAGTCCCGCCCTCGCACCCTCAACGAGGGGAGTCCGGGCACCCAGTGGCGGCCCAGGAGGAAACCCGATCTGGAGGAACAACTACAGGCAGCCGGTAATGCTTCTTGCTGGGCCTTACCCTGGAATGGCGCTCAGATGCATTTGTGGCATCCTCGCTCCCATGGAAGGAATTGCTCAGACGTACCTTCGGCAGCGAAGTCGTGTGCCCGGACTGCGGGGGCCGGCTTCGTCTGGTCGCCTTGGTGCAGACGGAAGCGACCCTTCGGACGCTCCTGGCGGCGTTTCACCTGCCACGAGTGTTTCACTCGCCCGGTCCGCCGAAAGTTGTTACGGCCGAGCAACCTCCCGAGGAAGAACACTTGGACTGGGGCGGAGAGGTGGGTGAGGCCGATTGGGTGGATTGAAAGCGAAGGGACCCTGCGAGGGATAGGGCGAGGGTGTGCGCGGTGATGGAGAATGCGAGGATTTCAGGGGGCGTGAGGCGGAAAGTTCTGGGGAAAAGGGGTCCTGGGAGGGGGCAAAAGGGGGAAAGAGAGACTGGAGGTTGAGGCAGGGCGCGTCGAGCCCGGCATCGGTGAATCTCGGAAAGACCGGTACTTCTGTGATCCTGGCGAAAACCGGCATCTCGACCACGGGAACCACCGCCATCACCGGCGATATCGGCGTAAGCCCGGCCGCCGCGTCCTACATCACCGGATTTTCCTTGAAGGCTCCTCCCACTACGTATTCCACCTCGCCTTTGGTGACAGGAAAAGTATACGCGGCGGACTACGCGACTCCCACTCCCGCGAAAATGACCACGTCCATCCTTGAGATGGAGAAGGCTTACACAGACGCGGCGAGCCGCACCCCGAACTTCGGGCGTTAAGGTCATTCTCCAGGGTGGCGTCTTGTCCAAGAACATCTACTGGCAGGTTGCCGGATTGGCCGACTTGGGGACGACCTCCCAACTCTCGGGCGTCGTGCTTTCCAAGACTGCGATTGCTTAAGACCGGTGCGACCGTGAATGGGTGTCTGCTGGCCCAAACCGCGGTGACGCTCGACGCGAACACCGTCAAATAATCCGCGCCTGGAGTTAATCCGCGCCTAGAGTTCCGATTCGGTATTTTTCTTGGGAGGGCGGGCTTTGACGCCCGCCCTCCGCATTCCGGTAACCCCCGCCCGCAAATAAAAATAACGTAACTCTCACGCTACCTGTCCTGTAACACCGCCCCAAAACACCCGACATATCCTTCGCGAAACGGGAAGCCCGGGCAGAAGCCCGGCGCCGCCCGCTCCGCGGTCCAACAATCACACATGGAGCATCCCTATGCGAAACGCACGTTTCCTCGCCTTGCCATTGCTATTGTCCCTGGCCGCCTGCCAGGTTGATGAATCGACCACTGCGGCCCCAGCGGAATGCCCGGCCCCCTGCGCCGACTCCGCCCACACCCGATCCGATGCGGAATACCTCTCCGCCCTCCAAAAGATGGGATATGAACCTCCCGACATCCGCGTCTACGATGATGGTTTCGTCGTGGAGGACGATATCTTCATCCCCAAATCCGATCTGGACAAGCCCCACGCCCTCTCCAAGACATCCCAGCGCCTGGTCGCCGCGGTATCCGCATCCCTGGCCCACAAAATCACCATCGCCATCCATCCTTCCATCAAGGCCTGGAGCCGGGACGTGCATCAGGCCATCAACATGTGGAACTCGGTGCATTCCGGCATCTACCTGAACCTGGTCGCAAGCAATGCGGAGATTACCGTCGCCGCCGATACGGCTTCGGTGTTGCCTGCTTCCCACCGAAAACTTGCTTCCAATATCTGCGGGCTGGCGGGTTTCCCCTCCAATGGATTTCCGTATGCCTGGGTCAGCATCAACATGGATGTTTCAGCATTCACCACCGACGAGCGGGAGCGTATCAGCGTCATCACCCATGAGATTGGCCATGCCATCGGGTTGGCGCATACCAATTCCTCCGATGGTAACCTGATATCTGGTACGCCGGCCACTGAGTCCATTTCGCTCATGAACGGGAGCTATTGCAGCATCACCGACGACAACCTGTCGGATTGGGATCGGCGCGCGCTGCTGACCGTCTACCCCAAGGATACGCCCATGTCCGGCATCCGGTTCAAGGATGGCGACAATCGCGACGATCTCGTGGTGTGGCGGCCGGCCACCGGAGTGTGGTGGATCAAGAAGTCCATCGACAATTACGTGTCGCAGGCGGCTTACCAGTGGGGGCTGCAGGGCGACGTGGCCATTCCCAAGAGCGATTTCGACGGCGACGGATATACCGACCTGGCCACCTGGAGACCATCCACTGGCAACTGGGCCATCCTGACTTCGTCCAGCAATTACACCACCCAACTCGTCTACCAATGGGGCCAGCGCGGCGACATTCCCATGGGCGGGATGGATTTGGATGGGGATAACAAAACGGATTTGGTGACTTGGCGCTGGACGGACAACAAATGGAAGGTACGCAAATCCTCCACGGGATTCAGCGACTACGTAGAATACGCCTTGGGCGAAATCGGAGACATCCCTGTTCCCGACACGGATTTGGATCAGGACGGCAAGGACGATTTGGTCGTGTACCGCCGGTCCACCCTCGCCTTTTATTATAAGGGCTCGGCCTCGGGTTTCGCGACCACCAACACTATCGGCTGGGGCGGCGTAGGGGATATTCCCGTGTCCGGCACGGACTATGACGGTGACGGCAAGGACGAACTGATCCTCTACACCACGACCGGCACCTGGCAGCTCGCCAACTCGTCGACCAACTTCACCACGATCAAGGCCTACAACTGGGGCACCTTCGGAAGCATTCCCGTGCCGGACATCGATTTGGATAGGGACGGCAAGAAGGATATCGTGTTCTGGAAGCCTGAAGACGGGAATTGGGTCGTGCTGAAGTCGTCAAGCGGCTACAGCCTCGGAGTCGTTTACCAGTGGGGCCAATAAGGCGAACCGGTCTTTGCGGAACAGGGCGTGCCACGGCTCCCAAGTCACGGCCACGCCTTCAGCCTTAGGGTAACATTCCTGATACGCCTGGATCAGCGCATCCAGGCGTTTTCGCGTCAAGGTTCGCCCTTCCTGGGGGCCGCGAACCACGCCAATGCGCGGAACATTGTAAAAGTTGATCGGCTATGTAAAAACCTCTTTGTAGCGTTCGTATGCGTTCACCGACACAAAACCATCAAAAGGATCGAATAACTCGACACAATTTTTCCGGCTGTTTTCTCTGATCGAGTCCGGAAATGCATGTTTCCAATTCATTGGCGATGGTGATTTCCAGAATATCTTTGAATGTTGCGGAAGATAATTCCTGCTTCTTTCCGGTAAATCTGTCCCGATATTCAGCCATGGGCGATCCTATTTGCGGATAAAAATAATCCCGATCGCAAGTTCCATATGGAGGTCGTCGACATCCGGCGCGCGTTCTCCGACCTGCGCTTGAATCCGCTCTTCCCACACCTTGCTCCTGGGCAGGGTTTACTTTCCTGGCCAAAACGGCAAGGCGCCGGGCAGCGAGTCGTCCGCCTTCGTCGCCGCGCCTTCGCCCTCGGAAGAAAACATCGTGTTCGTGGTCCAGTGCGACCATGAATACATCCTGCAGTATCTGGAGAAACGCCGCGACCTCACTAGTTCCGCCGGGCCCGGTGACAGTGAGGCAACGCGATTTCCGATGAAAGACTGAGGAAGTCAATCCGGAGCGATCCGGGGTGCTGAGGGAAAGCGTAAAGTACGTCACGGGATAAACGAATGCCAATTTTGAAGTGATTTACCCGGCTGATGGGAAGCAGTAATAGGGTGGAACGGCCGGGATACTATGGCCGGAGGGGGAAAGAGTTTGGTTCGTGAGGCCGGGTGTAGGGTTGGAAACGGGTTTCATTCAACCTATACTCTTGTTCTCCCCCACCTTCGGCTTAGGAGAACGACCATGGCACTTGGTGATGGAATTCGCAGGAATATTGCACACGTGGATCCAACGGAACGCGTATTGCTGCGTGATGCGATGGTCCAGCTCAACCAACGTTTTTTTTCCGGCTCGCGAACCGATAGCCCGGCGGCGGGCGGAGTGTCGTGGTGGTTTAAGCAAGACGAAATTCATAGGGCGACACACGTCCACCGCGGACCGGGATTCATTCCATGGCATCGAGAAATCGTCAATCGCTTGGAAGCGTTGCTGCGACAAATCAATCCACAGCTCTCGTTGCACTATTGGGATTGGACCCAAGATCCCAGGAATATTCCGGACGCGAATCTTGGCGGCGGCACAACCGGAAATCTGGATTTGTTTACCACTGCATTCATGGGCTATGGCGGCACGGCCAGCGCATCGCTCGGAGAGCCATGGTTAAGCGCCGGCTACTATGTTCCGGGCACCCCCAATGATCGCGAAGTGACCGATAATCCAGCCGATCCGTGCGCCGACGTTTTTCGCGACATCAACGGTTCGCCATTGGCGGCTGATCGCATCAGCAAAGCCGATGGCACGGGCATACTCGATCAAGCGGACTTTGCGGATATGCGCGTTAAGATGGAAAACGCGCATGACGATATGCACGGATTCGTCAACATGGGCGGCGCGCACATTTCTTTTCGCGATCCCTTCGTGTTTTTTCTGCACTCCAATCTCGACCGGATCTACGCACGCTGGCAGACCGATCCTGCGCATCCTACCCGGCTTGCCCCCGGCACTGTGTACGGCACGGAGAGCGGCGATGCGGAATTGAACAGCTTCATCGAACCTTGGTCCACCGGCGTGTCCGAGGCTTTTGGAACTACGCATTATACGCGCCCTTGGTGTGCGCCCGAGCATCAAGGCGAACCCCATGATTACAAGCACGCGTCGGTCGTCGTGCCGCCTTGCTACGACACCAATTTTAATATCTCGGTGCGGGCCGAAGTGGTGAATCCCGGCGCGCCGCCGGTGATTAATTTTAATGATATACCTTCAGGCGATACGGCTGCGCGTGCCGCTTCCCTGCGCGTGTACGGCTGCGGTGCCGCAACAATCAATGTAAAGCCCGGCTTTGGGCCCGCGGCGCCGTTCAGCGTTTTGTTTCCCGCGTCGGGACAAGTTGTCTTGCCGCATGAAAATGCATTGTTCGTCGAGGCGCGCATCTGGTTTGCCTATACCGCGGGCGTGGCTGATGTCGCTGTTCCCGATGGCTCAGTCACATTGCAATGTATCGCGAGCGGCCAGGAATTCATTTTCACGCTAAAAGCCAATTCCATCGTGAGGCCGCGCGTTGCGGTGATGCTGGCCCTCGATCAGTCCGGCAGCATGAACGACCTCGCGGGAACCTCCGGCGATCTCCGGATTAATGTTCTCAAGAGCGCTACCACGGCTTTTGTCGATGTCATAAAAGCAAACAACGGCGTGGGATTAATCCGCTTCGATACGGACGCCTATCCGGTGGAAGACGCCACGTATCCGGGATTGGCGATGACGCGCATTCTAAGCAACGAAGCGTTCGACCCCGGTCGTCTTCTCGCGCGCAACTCGGTCTCGTTGCATGCGACCAACATCAATGGATGGACCAGCATCGGCGATGGCTTACAACTTGCGCGCACCCTCGTTGCCGCAGTACCCGCCGCGGATTACGAGCACAAGGCGATCATCTTATTTACCGATGGCATTGAGACGGCCGATGTCAGCATTGCATCCGTAGCAAGTTCGATAGACAACCGCACGTTTGCGATTGGTCTCGGCAATGAACTGCAAGTCAATACCGCAAGCTTGCACACATTAACGCAGGGCACAGGCGGCTATCTCAAACTCACCGGCACCCTGTCCGCCGACATCAACGATTATTTCCTTACCACTAAATATTTTTTACAGATTCTTTCGGGAGTGACCAACGACCAGATCGTGCTCGATCCCGATGGCTACATTGCGCCTGGAACGACTGTCACCATTCCCTTCACGCTCAACGAGACCGATATCGACGCCACGGTCGTGCTGCTCACCGACTATCCGGTGGTGAACATGATTATAGAAACACCCGGCGGCGAAATCATTCAACCGAGCAACGTCGCGGGACTCGGCATCAGCTATTCGGCGATTAATGCCACCCGCAACTACCGCTTCACCTTACCCGTCGCGTTTGCCGGCGGCAATCACATCGGCGAGTGGAAGGCCATCCTCAAAGTAGACGCCAATGACTACAAGAAATATGCGGCGAGCCTCGACAGGCTTGCCAAACAGCGGCAGTCGTTTCTAACGCATGGCGCGCGCTACTCGGTGCTGGTCAATACGTATTCGAATCTTAAAATGCGCGCAACGCTCACGCAGAATAGTTTCGAGCCGGGAGCCACACTCACATTGCGGAGCATCCTCACTGAGTACGACATTCCAGTGGATCATCGAGCGACCGTCTTCGCCGATGTGATGCGGCCGGATCGCACCCATTTCAAACAATCGCTCAATGAAGCGGAGCCCGGCGTATTCGACGCTAGTTTCCCAGCGCTCTTGCCTGGCATCTATCATTGCCGTATTGCTGCGGGTGGCGCTACCTTGCGTGGCAAAGCGTTTACTCGCGAGATCACGTTGGACGGAGCGGTCTATCGCGGCGGCGATGCCCCTTCGACGCCCACACGACCGGACGATCAACTGCCCACTACCGGCGAAACCGGTGGATTCGCCAATGTGCCGACGGGCATCGACAAAGTGGTGGAAATCATCACGCACTGTTGCCGCTTCAATTCGCGACTGTTGTGGGGCGTTTTGATCCTCCTGGTCATCATCGTCGTGCTGATATTGAGGCGCTAGGGCTTGGTGGATGAAGGGGCGGCCCTAAATCAATAAGTCGCCGCGATCCCGTTAATTCGATACCGCGATGGTCTTGGCTCGGCAGAATTCGATGGGCATGATTTCAATGCCCCAGCCCATTTTTTCACCCAGACTCGCGGCCGGGTGCATGGAAGCGAGTTGGATGGCTTCCTGCATGTCTTTGGCTTCAAAGAGGAAGATGGAACCCAATTGCATCTTGGTTTCGACATAGGGACCATCGATGACCGAGGGCTTGCCGTTCCGGGGCCGTACGGATACGGGGTTTTTGTGGCGGCAAGGGAAGCCACCAACTCCATTTTTCCGGTGGCATTCAAAGCCTTGTCCAGGGGTTCGCATTGGGCCACGATGGCCTTCATCTCTTCCGGGGACTTTTCTTCGAAGGACTTTTCGTGGTAATAGGCGAGTGCGAGGAATTTCATAAAGGCTCCTTTTAATATAATGGGCGATCATGGGCGAACGTCGGCGAATGAGAGTGAAGGCGAAGGCGAGAGTCAAAGTTCGGAAAGTCGTCGACTCTGATGGAGCGGATCCGTTTTTCATTGGTACGGCTGGCACGAGGGAGCCCCGGAAGGGACCCTTGGTCCCTTATCGCCGCTGTTGGCCAATGTGCGCTTGGACGGCGACCGATTGGAAGGAGAAGGGGAAAGCCTTCCCCTCGCTCCGGCCTCCTCGGGAACGAGCGCTACGCGCCCACCCCTGCGGTGGCCTCTGCTACCCCTTCTGCGGGGGCTCCCGCCCCCGCAACGCCCCCAGCCTCCCATCGCTTCAGCAATACGGAAGAAAATGCGATAGGGGTCACAAACTTTCCGTGACTCGGGTAATAAGACAGGCCGACGGCTGTGCCTCGGCGGCGTCCAAGGCCTCCTATGGAAGTCTTGGCCAAGGGATGTGGCACCAGAAGCCTGTCCGCGAGACACGCCTACTCCCGCCGCCAACCCGAAAAGACCCAGCTCTACCATGTCTTCCAGGGGCATCTGCCCACCTTTCGAACGGATGTGGACGGACACCGAATCCGGCGGGTGCCTTCCGAAGTTCGTGACCGGGGAATTGCAAGGACGCTCCTGGCGGCGTTTCACCTGCCACGAGTGTTTCACTCGCTAGGTTCGCCGAAATTGGCAGAGGGGGGGAGGGGGCTGGACTGTGAAAAATAAGTTTGAACTACCTATGCTCTCTCCCTATCGCCTTGGTTTCGGATTTGCTTATAATGAAAGGGGGAGGCATTTCCATGTTTAAAACACTGAAATTTCTGATTGGAGGGCTAGTGGCCCTACTCATTACCCAGGTCGGTGGTCAACCTTTGCAGGCCATCGAGTCTGCCGGTGGGTATGTCACCTGCATTGTCGATCACCAGAACTCGATTTTTGCGGGCACTTGGGGCGGAGGAGTTTACCGATCGGAATCCCAAGGCACCACCTGGAAGAGGTTGCGAGGCCCTGCCCCTACCAACTGGGTCACCTCATTGGTCTCCGCAGGTCCCAATCTTTTCGCGGGCACCTCGGAAGGTTTTTATAAATCAACCGACCAGGGCCAAACGTGGGTGCTGATCAAAACGGGGTCCTCAAGCTCCTCGACGAACGCTGTGGGTTACCAAAAAGGGTTTCTTTTTGTGCAAGCCGGAGGTGACTTGTTAAGGTCAGGGGACCTTGGTGTGACATGGACATTGTGTCTGAGTGGCAGCGACTTTATTTCATTTGCCGGGAATGACCGGGCGTTGTTCGTGGGCAACTATGATGGGTTAATGCGTTCCTTGGATTCAGGAAGGACTTGGACCGGCTTGAATGGCGTCTCCGGATGGGCCTACGGCCTGATTGCCGTGGGACAAGAAGTCTATGCGGCATCCTCTCAAGATGGTGGGATATTTATCTCCCGGGATAATGGCGAAACCTGGGAAAAGGCCACCCAGGGAGTTGCCAGCAATGAATTTCTTTCAATTGCATTCAGCGGTGCTTCTCTTTTTGCAGGAACTGGTGGTCATGTTTACAGATCGGACGATCGGGGTGAGACCTGGATGGTCGTGAAGGGCTTACCCTTACTTCCCATGAAGTCGATCTTTGCCGATGATTCCTTGGTCCTGATAGGCACAGATTACGGCGGAATCTTCCGATCCGTGGACGGTGGAAAAACCTGGACCCCGGGAAATGAAGGTCTGGTGGAAACCTTGCCTTTTCTTGTGGAACTGCCGAAAGATTCCACCCGCGATCCCAGGCCTTCCTTGAGATGGCATCCTGTGCCTGGGGCTTTGCGATACGAGCTGCAAGTCTCTCTTTCGCCTGATTTTTCCGATTTCGTCCACAAGGCGATCATAGAGAAGGACACCACATATTCTTTCAGAAACGATCTTCCATTCGATACCCTTTATTGGCAAGTCTATGCCTTCGGCAGCCTCGTCTATTCCGGCGGGGATACTCTCGTGGTTTTTTCAGGCAAGTCCAGTTTCGTAGAGCTTGGACCCAGTGTTCCCATCCATGCTTCCCCGCCCCGGTACTCGAAAACCCATGCCCGTCTTTCGGATCATCCATTTCGTTGGCGAAAGGTAATCGGCGCATCCAGTTATGGCCTGGAGATTGGACCAACAAGGAGTTTGGATTCTACCTACATCGTCCGGAACCTCACCGATACAGCCTTCCTAGTCGATGAGAGGCTGCCCGTTGGGTGGCTTTATTGGCATGTCCTCAGCGATATCGATCCGGCCTATTCCGAAGTGGATTCCTTTTTCCTCCAACCTGAAGGCACCCCACTCTTGAGGAGAAAGAGTGGAGCTACATTTTATCCCAGCAGCCTGAGCTTTGGCTGGGGAGTCGAGAAAGAAGGCGAATATCGGTTTCAGATATCAAGCTCGATCACATTCCAATCTGTTGGGGTAGATACGATACTGAAATCCGAATCGATCCAGCTCTACTTGCCCACGGTGGGAACCTATTTCTGGCGGGTAGGAACAGGTGTGAATCCCAACGCATACAGCCCCCCGGACAGCTTCCGATTGGATACGGTAAATTACGTGGGCATCGATAAGAAGCCCCGAGTCATCACTCCGAAGCCGGCCATGAATATCCGAATCATCAACGGAGTCTTAAACGTGGAGTTGGAAGTTGTAGGCTACCTATCCTTGCGGGCGGTGTCCGGAAAGATTCTTTACCAAGAAACCTTGCGGCCCGGTCGCCATCGTTTCACCGCTGCAGGCGGCCACTTGGCTCCGGGAATAGTGATTGCGACCCTGAGGCTGAAAGACGGGTTGATCGTGGGAAAAACCGTGATAACTCCATGACCTTGAACTTCTCGTCGAGAGGGTTTGCCGGGAAACACTGTGTCGGTACATCTTGCTGCCTCCGTTGGCCACGGCCCCAAGCTGACACGTCAGAAATTGATTGCTGCGCTGGAAGGCATGCGCATCGTCGATTTGGGCGGCGTAATCGTTTCATACTCGCCACGCAATCACGATGGCTCGAAATTCGTCGAAATGATCGTGGTCGGCAAGGACGGTTCGATTCAGCGCTGAATTCCCATCCCAGGGCTGCCGGTTGCTGCCGCTCGAACCGAATCAACCAAGTCTTCTCTGGAGGGATAGTCTCCCTTCCTCGGCCTACAGTTATATGTGGGCTTTTGAGGTGGACCCCATCCTTTGGACAAGAATCCGGGCTCATTAAGTTAAGAAATCCGGTCATGGGTTGACGATTGAAATGGGGTTGATTTTCGTCCCTACGAGCGCCTCGTGCCTCTCCATGTGGGCATGGTACACGGATTCGGGAGTTCTATAAGCAAGAGCCTGATGAGGGCGCTCAAAAGAATAAAATCGAAAGTATGCATCCAAGCGTGACAAGGCTTCGAGTCCCGATTGGTAGTCATGCAGGTAGACCTCTTCATCCTTCACCGACCGCCAAAGTCTTTCCACGAAAACATTGTCCAAGGCACGGCCTTTCCCGTCCCAACTGATTCGGGTTCCTGCCTTCTTGAGAACAGACACGAAATCGTGAGAGGTGAATTGGCATCCCTGATCGTTGTTGAATATCTCCGGTGTTGCCGTCTCCAAGGCTCGCTGGAGAGTTTCAATGCAGAAGCCACTGTCGAGGGAGTTGGATAATTCCCAGGCCACCACATGGCGGCTGAACCAGTCGAGAATGGCGACCAGATATAAGAAGCCGCCCCGTATCGGGATGTAGGTAATGTCCGTTACCCAAGCTTGGTTTGGCCGCGTGATGGCCAGTCCCTTGAGAAGGTATGGATACTTCTCGGAGGGCCGCCCTGGTTGACTCAAAGAAGGTTTTGGGTAAATGGCTTCCAGCCCCATCAGACTCATCAGCCGACCGGCGCGCTTGCGATTGATATTGAAGACCCATGCCATTCGGCGACTGCCATAGAAGGGGTGTTGGAGGTATTCCTCATCGATGGCCCGCATCAGCTGCAAGTTCTCGAGGGACTCAGGTTGGGCTTGGTAATAAAGGGTAGATCGGGATAGGCCCAACAGCTCGCACTGACGAAACAGGAATAGAGATGTCGAGGTCAATGTGGTGCCGCATTCGTTCAATCGAAAATGCCTGATTTTATTTTCAACCAGTCCAGCTCGACTTTCATCTGCCCTATTTGCCGGTACAATTCCTCTTTTAACTTGTCCTCATCCGAGGCGCCATTTTTCCGCCGTTCACGAAAACCCTCCACGACTAATTCTTGCGCCCGCTTTTTCCATTGGGTAATTTGAACGGGATGGACGGACGCCTCGGCAGCGATCGCATGCAACGGCTTGACCCCTTTGAGAGCCTCCAAAGCGACCTTGGCCTTGAATTCGGGGGAGTGCTTTTTTCTGGACATACAGGGTACCTTTCTGGGGTAAAAGTACCGGATTTCTTAACAACTTACCCTGTCCAGTTTTTGGGGTCCACCTCATTTTTTTGGCTCTACAGCCAAGTGTGTGGAATGGGTCTGATTTGCTGAGGAAAAATGGGCTACCTTTTTCCTCCTATGAAGCAGACTGAAACCGTTGTACGGGAACACTATAAGCGGATTTTGACCCTTCCTGATCCTTGGCAAGTGGATTGGGTGGATACGAATATGGAGGCCAAGGCGATCACGCTTTCGGTTAGTTATCCCATGGGAACTCTTGCTCCTTGCCCTGAATGCGGGACTCTTTGCTCGATCAAGGATCGTCGCCGTAAAAAATGGCGCCACCTGGCCATGATGACCTTCACCACCTACATCGAATGCGATGTTCCCAGGACGGATTGTGCGGAACACGATGTACACCAAATTCAAACGCCTTGGGCCGAACCCCATGGCCGGTTCACTTTGGATTTTGAAACCTTTGGAATCCAACTCATCTTGGCCTGCCAAAACCTGACTGAAGTCGGCAGGCTTTTGGGAATTTCTTGGGATGGGATCCAAGCCATCCAGAGGCGCGGGGTTGAACGAGGATTGCTGCGTAGAAAGCGAGAGGCTATATGCCGGCTTGGGATAGACGAGAAGAGCTTCTTGTCCCGCCACCGATATGCTACCCTACTTTCGGATCTGAAAGGCGCACGCATTCTGGAGGTCACTCAAGGGCGAGACGAGCCTGCGGCCCAGGCTGCGCTTGATGTGCTGGGTATGAAGCAAAAGGCCAAGGTGGAGGCTGTAGCCGCCGATATGTGGGTCCCGTACCGGAATGCGGTTAAGTCCCAGCTGCCCAATGCCGTCCTTGTTCACGACCGTTTTCATGTAATGGGTTATTTGACCAAGGCGCTGGACAAGGTTCGAAAGAAAGAGCATTGGGATCTGAAAGCGCACGGAAGCCAGGCCCTTACGGGAACGAAATACCTTTGGCTGACGAGTAGAGAAAACTGGAGCCTGGAACAGAAACGAGACTTTCGAGAATTGAAAGACCAGAATCTGAAAGTGGGTCGGGCTTTTGCGATGAAGGAACAATTCCGCCGCTTCTGGGACTTTACCTATGCGAAGGCGGCGGAAGGGTTTTTCAAACGCTGGTATTTCTGGGCCACGCACAGTCGCTTGAAACCGATGATTGAGGCGGCTCGAACGATTCATAGGCACTACGCCAACATTAGCCATTATTTTCAGCATCGAATCACGAACGCTGTTGCGGAGGGACTCAACTCCAAGATCCAGCTTATCAAGGCTACGGTACTCCCCAATTCGTAGACCACCGGATGCCCCTGGGAAGTTAAGGTTATGGCTCCGTTTGGTTCAGGCGACCAGGGTCGCCGGTTGATAATGATAGATCGAATCTGGCGTCTTGTCGCCCAATGACATATGGGTTCGCTCTGAGTTGTACCAGGAAATATATTTGGAAATCCCCTTCTCCGCTTGCCACATCGTGTCGGCTTCATGGAGATAGACATGCTCATACTTAAGTGTCCACCAAAACCGTTCCACGATGATATTGTCCACAGCTCGACCCCGGCTATCCCAGCTGATTTTGATGCCTTCCGCTTCCAGGATTCCGGTGAATAAGTCACTCGTGAATTGACAGCCTTGATCGCTGTTGAATATTTCGGGGCGGCCCCACTTACTAAAGGCATCGAGAA
>JBDSIO010000456.1:0-27819 GCA_039917895.1 Fibrobacteria bacterium
GCGACCAGGAAGCGGCCCGAGGGGGCCTCGGCGATGATCAGGCCCGCCGGCACCTGCTTGATGACCGCCTGGAGGCGGCTGCGCTCCTCGTCAAGGTCGGTGTAGAGTCGCGCGTTCTCCAGGGAGATGGCGGCCTGGGAGGCCAGGACCTCCAAAGCGGCGACGCGGCCCGGGGTGAAGGCGCCGGCGGCCAAGCGGTTCTCCAGGTAGAGCACCCCGATCAGCCGGGACTGCTTGAGCAGGGGCAGGCAGAGCAGGGACCGGGGCTTCTGCTGCCGCAGGTAAGGGTCATCGGCGAAAAGCCCGGTGACGGGGGCTTCCTCCAGAAGCACGCGCTCATGGCTCCGGATCACGTAGCGGAAGACGGCCTCGGCGATTTGGCCGGGAAGGAGGGGCGTGCGTGGCAGGTGGACACGGGTACCATCCGGACCGACGTCCGCCTCAGCTTCGACCCGGAAGTCTTCCCCATGGGGCAGGAGGAGGAGTCCCCGGTCGGCGCCGGCCTGCTCGAGGACGATGCGCAGCAGGGTCTCGACCAGCATATCCAGATCGATCTCCCCGGAAACGGCCTGGGAGGCTTTGAGCACATGCGGGAGATCGAACTGGTCCGCCGATCCATCCAGGGTGGCGGTGGGACCTGGCCATGCCGGCTTCTCGATGTCGGGGAATTCGCGATCGAGCTGGGCCACCTTAGCGGTAGCGCCCCAGCGCAGATAGCCGGCGCGGGCGTCCCGCAGGTGGGCGGCGGCGTTTTTGCCTAGTCCGATCGCGAGGTAGAAGCGCGCGGCGAGCTCGCAGGCCAGGCTTTCCATTTGGATGAGCCCGCTCTCCCGGGCCGATGAGGCGGCCCGCTCATAGAGGCGCATGGCCTCCAGGTCCCGCCCCTCGATGCGCGCCTTCTCGGCCAGGACCAACTGGTAACGATGGAGGAAGTTCTCCGGGCAGTCTTCGGCCCACTGCTTCAACCGCGGCAGATGTTCCTCCAACATAGCCGCGAGCTCAATCTGCCGCTCGGGCGGCGCATCAGGGTAGAGCGCCGTAGCGGCCAGGGCGTGAAAGAACGCGGCGGCAGCCTGAAGGGTGGAGAAAAACGGGGTCGGGAACTCTCGCTGCGCGAGGACATACCGGAGGGCTTCCTCGTGCTGCCCGAAATAGACCGCCGCTATCGACTTCAACGCCCAGAATTGCCAGATGCCGGAGCGGTAGTCGACCTTGCGGAAAATCGCCAGCGCGTCCTCTTCCTTGAACCCATCGTCGTCGAAGCTGAGAAGCCCCGCCGTCCGCCCTTCCAGGCACGCCAGTAGCTGGACATATTGGCGGATGAGGTACGTGTACAGCTTACCGAACGGTGCGGCGTAGTCGAGGTATTTTCCGGCCCCGGAGCGCACTTCGCTAATCGGATCGCCCGCTTCGAAGGCGATCCACACCGCGATTGTGCCAATGGCGGGACCCACGCGCCGGTCCCAAGCCATTTGGGCCGCCAGCAGCGTCTGAGCGAGGAGGATATTGGCCGATGCGAAGGGGCGGCCCCAGGAATGCACAACTCCCGCGTGGAAGGCGAGTACGTGGGGTCGGCGCCGGTGGTCGTTGTATAGGGCGTTCAAGGCCGCGGCCAGATCGGAAAAGGCCAGCGCCTCCCGGATCCGGCCCGGAACGGGCAACAACAGGACCGCGTAGTACGTGTAGATGATGGCGGAAGAAGCGGCGTGCCCCTTACCGAGGCAGATTTCCATTCCTTTAAGCGTGAGCCAACGCATGCGCCGCGGCGATTGCGAGGAAGGCATCATGGCATCGGCCAGCAGGTCGAGCGCGGCGGCGGCGCGCGGATCGCCAATCTCCGCGGTCCCGGCCAGGCCGGGGATGCCGCGATCGCGCAAAAGCGCGGCAATGGCGGCCTCGTCGGCGCGAATGGCTTCCTCCAAGGCTTCGTCTTCCTCCGGGCAGTCGAGGCCGAGCAGCCGCAAGCCCTCGAGGCCGATCCCTAGCGCCCCCAAAGCCGTGCCCGGCGGGGACGTGTAGAGCCGGACGCGCAGGTGGTACACCGCCGCCTTGTCCACATCCGAGCGCGCGTGGGCCAAGAGCTCGTGGAATAGTTCGGCGCCACGATCGGGGTCGTCGATCAAATGCTCGCACTCTGCGAGGTTGAAAAGGAGCGGGAATACCTCCTCGTACGGGGCGCTCCAACGATCTTCGGGCAAGAGTCGGCAGGCCTTGGCGAAGTGATCCCGGGCGGCCCGGAACGCGGTCGCGGCCCTGGCCTGCATCCCCGCCCGGAAACACAACCCCCGCACCAAATCCCGTTCCGCGGCATCCTGGAGAAGCGCAATGGCCGGGGTGAAGTGGTTTACCAACTCGAAGAGATCCGCTTCCACCTCCTCCACGCGCCGGCCCCCTAGAAGCAATCGGCCGAAGCGCAGATGATCGCGGGCCCGCGCCTCCTGTGGTATCAGGGCGTAGGCCGCTTCCCGGATGCGATCGTGGAGAAAGGCGTAGCCGTTTCCGGAGGCTTCGATGAGCCCGGCCCGCTCGGCATCCCGCAGATAAGTTCGCACCCTCGCACCGGTCGCATCGAGGACCGGGGCCAAGAGTTCCGGCTCCGTGTGCGCGCCCGCCATAGCCAGCGCCTTCAAGGCCTGCTGCGCGTTCGGAGGCAGCCGCATGAGCTTACGCGCCATCAGGTCCAGGACGTTGTCGCTGTAGCCTTTGGCGCCGATGCGCTCGAGGTCCCAGGTCCACCCGCCCTCGCGCCCGCCGAAAGCGAGAAGGCCTTCCTCGTGCAGGGAGGCGAGAAAGTGCAGGGCGAAGAAGGGATTGCCTCCCGCTTTCCTGTGCACCAGCCGCGCCAGCGGTTCGACACGCTCTTTGGGGACCCGCAGCATATCGGCGTTCAGGGCAGCCATGTCTTCCGGAGCAAGCGGCGACAGGACGATGCCGCGCACCGCCACCCCAGCCTTGCGGAGGGCCTGCACGGAAAGGGCCAGGGGGTGAGTATCCGGGACCTCATTGTCGCGGTACGCGCCGACCAGCAGCAGGTGCCGCATGCCGGTATGCGTCAGCAGGGGATTGAGCAGTCCAAGGGTTTCCGGGTCGAGCCATTGCAGGTCGTCGAGGAACAAGGCCAGGGGATGCTCCCGCGGCGCGAGAGCGTCCAGGAGCCGGGTGAACACCGCGAGGAACCGTTCATGAGCTTCACGCGGGGAAAGGTCGGGAGCGGAAGGCAGCGGGCCCAGGAGGAACTCCAGCTCGGGTACGATTTCAGCCAGCACCTTGCCATCCGAGCCGAGCGCTTCAGAAAGGGCTTTGCGCCAGCGGGCCAGCTCTTCCTCGGGCTTGGCAAGCAAGGACCGTATAAGCCCTCCTACGGCATCCGCGAGCGTCGCATAGGGACGACCCCGCCGGTACTGATCGAACTTTCCGGCGGCGAAGTTCCCCCCTGAAGCTTGCACCGCATGGCGGAGCTCATGGACCAGTGCGGACTTGCCCACTCCGGCATAGCCCGAAACCAACGCCAGCTCCGGGCCTTTGCCTTCGGCCGCCCGCTCCCAGGCCACAAGGAGTTGCCCAACCTCCCGCTCGCGTCCATAAAGTTTTACGGGAGAAAGCAGCCGATCGGGCGCATCGCCCTCGGCCAGAAGAAAAGGGTCCAACCGTCCCCGGGCCTCCCATGCCGCGAGGCAGCGCAGCAGGTCCGCTTCCACTCCGCGGGCCGTCTGGTAGCGGTCCTCCGGCGTCTTGGCCAGGAGTTTCAAGATCAGGTCCGAGAGCAGGGCGGGAATGGAGGGATTCCGCTCCGATGGCGGCACGGGCATCCGGGCCAAGTGGCTATGCACCAGTTCCAAGGGATCGGTGGCGGTGAAAGGCAAGGTTCCCGTCAACGCCTCATAGAGCACCACGCCCAAGGCGTAGAGGTCGGCGCGCCCGTCGATCGATCGGTTCATGCGCCCGGTCTGTTCCGGTGCCATGTAGGCGAGGGTGCCGGAAAGGGTCTTCGGGTGCCCGCCTGCTTCGCGTTCATGCCGGGAGGCGGCGGCGAGGCCGAAGCCCGTCAGCGCGGTCGCGCCTGTAGCCGTATCCGCCAGGATATTCGCCGGCTTGATATCCTTGTGGAGAAGCCATTTGGCATGGACGCGGGATAAACAGACTGCCACGCCGATAGCGAGGCGCAAGCTCTCGGCGATTGGGCGGCGGCGGTTCGGAAAGGCATCGAGGGGCATGCCCCCCGGATCTTCCAGCAATAGCACCACGCGGCCTTCCCGGCGCACAAGCGCCAAGGGACGCGCCGCCCACGGAAGCTCCAGATCGTTCCGGAGGTCATGCTCCCTTTCGAGCCGCGCCAGCCATTCCGAAGTGGGATGCCCGGAGGCGGAGGTGACATAGAGGATCACCTTTCCATCCCCGGTCCTTCGCCCCCGGAACATGGCGCTTTCCACGTCTTCCCTCAGTTTTTTCTCTATGAAGTGGTCGGGAAAGGACCTTTCCAGGAATCGTCTTACGTCCATCCCGGGAAGCCTCCGAAGACGAAGCCGGACAAGGTCTTGAAGACGCGATTAGGTTCCGCCATATACATAAAACCGATACGAATATTACAAATCTTTTTCCGCTCTCGAGAACCCGCAATCCCCGCCGGGAAAGATAGGAGGGCTTTCTCCCCGGCGCGGGAGGCATCTGCCCGCGCCTGCGGAACGGAAGGTTCCGCGGGCCCTATCCCGCGAAATGCTTAAAAGCATAGAGGAGATGGGATTCGAAACCGCATCCCCTTCGCCGTTCCGGCCGTAGAGAATCGACGGGGACAATCCCGTCCCCCAGGCCCTTATCCTTTGCCCTAGAGCATAGTCTCCCGGAGTGGAAGCTGGCCCAGAGTCTACTCAACTTGCCCAAGGACAGCATTGGCCGTCTCTTGACCCCGGATTTCATCGCCATCAAGCAGGATTGGAGCGTGGAGAAGGCGCTCGACTTCATCCGCAGCATCGGCGAGGACAAATTCCAGGTGCGAAAGAGGGTATTCGAGCCTAAATTCCATAAATCATCAAGGCCAAGGAAACATCCCAAGCCTGAAATCGAGGTTACGATGCGTTTCGCAAGCATGAGAGAGGTCCCTTCCCGGTTCCGGAGAACGGCTTTGCTGGGCATCCTCGGGCTATCCGCTTTCGCCCATGCGGTGACCGGGGACGGCGCCGCGGACGATGCGAACATCCGCTACGTCGGGCGATGGGATCGTTCGGATGCCGCCGCCCCCGTCAGCCATTGGAGCGGCGCCTACCTGCGCACCCGATTCACGGGCACGAGCGTGAAAATCAAGTTGGCGGCCGCGACCAACATGATGGTCCGCATCGATAAAAAGCCCTTCGTCGCCTTCAAGGGCGCCAGCGGCACAGTCGATCTCACGGCCGTGGCCCTGTCGCCGGGCACCCATTCCCTGATCGTGGCCGGGCGCGGAAACGCCGACGAGCTGCGCTTCCAGGGGTTGATTCTCGAGGCCGGGGCTTCGACCCAGCCCGATTCGGCCGGGAAGGGAATCCTGGAATTTATCGGCGACTCCATATCCTGCGGCGACAAGACCACCAACGCCCAGGTGAGCGCCTTCCCCTGGCTGACGGGGGAGCTGCTGGGATACGACCATACGCACATATGCTACAACGGCATCACCTTGGTGGACGGCTACCATTACACCGCCAACGGCTCCCCGCTGGTGGGCCAGGAGGTACAATACTTCAAGCTGAAGATTCCGAAACTCAACAACGTCGCCTATGACGGCGTGGACCCGGATTGGGATTTCTCCGCCTATGCCCCGAAGGGCATTGTGATCAACCTCGGGACGAACGATATTGGTCTGCGGGTGCCGTCGGCGACCTACAAGGCCAAGTACCTCGCCTTCCTGCAGCATATCCGCGCCAAGGCGCCGGACGCCGTCCTGTTCGCGATGCGCCCCTTTGCCGGGCTCTTCGATAAGGAGACCCAGGAGGCGGTCGCAAGCATGGTTTCCGCCGGAGATAAGAAGGTGCAGTATATCAACACTGCGGGTTGGATTTCCTCCGGCGCCGATATGGCGGATGGCGTCCATCCCTCCGATGCGGGACATATCAAAGCCTCGGCTAGGCTGGGTGACGCAATCAGGCCGTTCCTGGAGGCGGCTTCGCCGGTGATTTCCCTCCCGCGAACCCGCGCCAAGGCCGGAGGAGCCATGCGGGGGGGCGTCGGGCCCGCCTTCTCCCGTCCTGCCGGAGGTACCGCGGATGCGACCGGCCGATTCCTCTCCGGAATAAATTTTTAATCTCCTGCATAACCCTGAAATTCCTCAACTTCGAACCATTTTGAACCGGGCCGATCACGGCGAGCCCGTGGAAAGGGAGGCAGGATCCTCCCCGTCCAATCCGAAGTTGGCAGTGCCGTTGACTTCCAGAGGGTATATTTTTTCGTCAGGCTCGCCAGGAGAGATACGCATGCATGGATTCCCGATGAAAACCAGGCCTTCAATCCCTATTTCCGTGGCCATTTGCTGCGCCCTCGCGGTGATGAGCGTGCAGGCCCAGATCAAGGTCGCCTGCGTCGGAAACAGCATCACCGCGGGAGGAACCCTATCCAATCCCGGGTCGCAAGGCTACCCGGCTCGCCTGGGTGCGCTGCTGGGATCGGGCTATACCGTGAGGGCCGAAGGGCGTTCCGGCGCCTATATGCAGAAGGCGGGCCGCTCGCCCTATTGGACCACGTCTCAATTCAAGGACGTCTTCGCCTTCAAGCCCGCCATCATCACCATCTGCCTGGGTACGAACGATGCCCGCGCCACCCAGTGGAACCGGGCACGCTACATCGCGGATTACAAGACCATGATCGACACGTTCTCCACCATTTCCCCCAAGCCTAAGATTTGGCTGGTGAAAGTCATGCCCGCATGGTACGCCACCGACAATTCCACGGTCAAACCGTCCGTACCGGGTTGGAGCTTCGACAACGGAATCGCCGGAAACGGCATCAGCGGCTTCACCATCCGGGATTCGGTCAACCCCGCCGTCGACCAGGTTGCCAAGGAGAAGGGGCTTCCCGTCATCGATCTCTATACCCCCATGCTGATGGGCAAGCCATTCGACCATACCGTCACCCCCTCCTTCGTGTCGGACGGCGTGCATCCCAACCCCCTCGGACACGATACCATCGCGCATGTCATTTACCGGGCCATGCTGGCGGGGCCTACGGCGCTATCCCCGCTGACATCCAAATCGCACCCCGCATTCACAAAGCCGCTCTATTTCACCGGCCTCAATGCCTTGCCCGCCGGATTATCCGTCTCCGCCAGCCTGTATACGCTGGACGGGAAATCCCGTCCGCACCCGGTCACGCCGCTTTCGGCCGGGGTTTATGTGCCAAAGGGACTTAAAGAAACAGGGGATTAAATGAAATGGCGTTGCAACCCGTGGATCTCGGGATAAGCATTGCCTACATGAAGCACCCCGTTTGGCCCCGGAGCGACCAAACCGGCCGATACGGATGAATTCCTTTCCGCATAGTGCGGATGATCGGAGGCACCTACGCTCAGGCCCGTATGTCTTGCCGCTTCACTAGCCGTCTGTATCGGCATTCCAGCCCAGGGCGACGGAAGCCTGGCGACCGACTCACTGCTGGTCAGGGAAATTGCCGATTCCCTGAAGGTGCGGTTCATCTCCCTGACCTTCACTGTCGAGGAAAACCGGATCGGCCGGCTGGACATCTATTACGGAGGCCAGACCGGGGCCGTTCCCGCCGCCCTGGGCGGCCTCGATAGCCTGCGACGGCTCTTCATGGGCATTACCAGCGTGACCAGCCTCCCTCCCGAAATCGGCAAGCTCAAGCGCTTGGACGCAATCGACATCGGCTCATCAGCTATCGGGCCTACCCTTCCAGACGAAATCGGCAGCTTGCCGAATCTCAAGTTGTTGAGGGTCAAGGGTTGCCTTCTGAAGTCGCTTTCTCCCACCCTCATGCGCTTGAAAAAGCTGGAGACGGTCGATTTCTCTAACAATGCCATCTGCCATGTCGACGATAGCTTGAAACAATGGCTGCTGGCGATCTCACCGCATGCCCTCGATAACCAAAGGGTGTCCGGGTGCACGTCTTCTGGTATCATGGACACGCAGCCCATCCTTCCCCACAAGACTCCGAAGGCGGGAGGTCGGCCCGGCCCCCGTCAGGGGTTTCAAATCGAATACGGGCAAACCCGGGACAGGCGGGTCACGGCTTTGGGAAAAAAGTCATCCCGCCCTCGCAAGGAATGAGAATAGACATACCTTAGCCGTCGACTTCGAATTTCACTTCCGGAAGAAACTGACGGTTCACGGCGCAAATCACCCGGCGTACCGGCCTGCCAAGGCCCGTCGATTCGTGACCGTCCCGGCGCAAAGCAAGGCGGTCAGAAGCCATTTTTTCACTGCCGTCATTGACGCAGTTGCCACGAGATTCCTTCGGTTCGATCGGCGCGGCGCTTTACAGGCGCGTGAAGGTTCCTCGTTGACTTCGTCGGCGTCCCGACCTTTTGCATTCCATTCGTCCAGGTAGTAGGAGGCTACTCCCTTATTCCCGTAAACGATGGACTTGGTGACCGAGCCCCAATGCACGGGACCGCGTCCCCCTCAGTTAGCTTTAGGCGGAGACAATTCCCCGATGAATTACGTCTCATCTATATGCCCGTGTACCATGTTATTTTCTCGGCTTCCAGGCTGGCCCTTCCCCTGCTTGCCGCCGCCATGGCTTTCGGCGGAAATCGACGGGACCCCCAGACGCGCTGCCCGGATTCCGGCATCGCCGTATCGCGGCCTGACCAAGGTCGGGGCCGAGACTTTCCGGAGGACCATAGTGGTCACCGACCGAGAGGGTCTGTCCTCCCGAACCGTCGTGAGGAAAGCAAGGCTGACATGTGCCGCCGGAAACCGGCACGGGCCCGTGAATCCGTTAGCAGGGCAGCGAGGGATCGAAAGGCGAGCTTGACTCTGATGATGGCCCGCATCCAGCCCGGGATGGGAATCAAATTCCGATCCAACAGGTAGGCGACCAGGTTACCGAACACGGAGTTCCAGGTGAGGATTCCGATCCCGAATCCCCAGAGGAAGGCGCTCCTGTGCGCGATGATCAGATGGTGTTCCTGGTTTTGCATTTGCGGGTGCTTGTAGGAGGCTTTCAGGCGGGTGAAACCGATCCGCCGGTAGAGCGGCATCAGGTCTTCAGTGGCCGAGGTGAGCAGCCAATGCCGGTCGGACAGGAGGAAATGCTTCAACCCATGTTCGAAGAGGCCGATCAGGAGGTCGGTTCCGTGGTAGCCGGGATGGACGCAAAGCCGGGACACTTCGATGAGATTGGTCTTGGGTGGAAGGCGCACCGGGTACCTGCAGCCCGGGAATCCGGCCTGGCTGTCCAGGACCGTCTCTTCCGAAACGGGAAAGGTGAAGGTGATGGAACCCACCAGGGCATCCTGATGGTGCGCGGTCAGGATCCGGCTGACTCCGTCGAGCAAGGCAGCCATCTTCTCGGGCGGGGTGTCCGCGGGCTTCTTGCCGGCCTCCACATAGGCATCGCGCCGGAGGTGTAGGACGGCGGCATAATCCTCCATGGTCTTGACCGTGCGGTAGCGGAGGCAGGCCTTGATCCTCCCGGCCTTGAAGCCGACTTCACGGAGCTGCTCCGGTGTCCATTGCCGTGAGACCATCAGGAAATTGCACAAGGCATCATGGAGTCCGAAGTCCATGGCCTGGCAATCTCCGCCGAAACGGATTTCGTGCTCCCGGGTCGCGTGGACCCAGGCCACGCGGGCATGCATCGGGCTGCTCCGCAAGGAGGGCAGCTCGAAATGGATCTCCAATTCCATGCCCTCGAAGAGTAGGAGGGATGCGTCCTCGGAGCGGAAGGACAATCCCAGGCTGCGGTTGATGTCGTAGACCGTCACCGGGCACCAGCGGCCGAACAGGAAAGGATGACGCAAGCGGGCCTTCAGGGAAAGGCCGGCGCCCAAGGCCAGGCGTTTAGCGCCGCGGCGCTCGACCGCCATCAGTTGCGGAAGATTCACGTCCAGGCGGCGCAGTCCGACCTTAACCCCATCCCGCCAAACGCCGACGTTTTTGACCTGGCACCATAACTGGTACGGCCGTGAGCTGCCCTTCACGATCCGCACCTCGACTTCCTCCCCTTCCGAGAACCCGGGCCCGGAACTTTTGGCGACGGTCACAACGCCGAATCCGAGGCCGTTGAAGTCCCAGAGACGGACAGGATGCCAGACTTCGCTATCCCCCAGCCGGACAGCCACGGTGAGGATACCCAGCTCCCGCTCCGAGATCCGATCCACGGCGCGGCTGTCGGAACTTCCCGGGTACTTGAAGGTACCGGCCTCGAGACTGCTTTCGTCGACGGGCTGGGCCATGCTCCAGTCCTTCGCGGGTTTTGTCCTGGGCTGCGAGGGGGCCTTCCGGGTTCCGGTCATCGATCAGCCCTTTGCAGGTTCGGACGGCGCGACGGAGTTCCATTCGCGCTGTCGGAAAAACCCGGTGCCCGCAACGCTTTCCATGATTCCCTGGAACATGAGCCCATGCAGGAGGACCGCACCCTTGAGGCCGTAGAGCACCGCCTCCAAACCCTCCTCGGATTGAATGAATGCTTGGAGATATTCCTGGTTCCACTTGGCATGCACCAAATCGGCCTCGGCATGCTCCCTGAGGAAGGACAAGGCAGATTCCGGAATGCCCATCTGCGTCATCAAATCGCCGCCTGCTCCCGCCATCCGCTCGGAGAAGGCCTCCAGATGGTAGAGGTAACCCAGGAAGGCCAGGGGATTGCGGTGCTCCATTTCATAAATTACGAAGGCCGCGAGAGCTTCGGTCGCGGGTAAGGCGCGCCCTCTGCGAACCGCTTCGATATCCTCGCCCAGCGCGGCGAGGTCTTGCAAGGCCATCTCGTTATGACCGACCTCCATGGCAGTATGCTTGAGCAGTTTGGCGGCCGTCTTGAATTCTTGAGTGTCGAGGCGGGAGAAGAAAATCGCCATGGTCTTCGGGTTCACCGTAGTGTTGTGGTATTCTTCCCGGAGAAATGCTTTATAATGCGCAAGGGAAAGACTCCCGTTTGCGAGCTTGCGGAAGAATTCGCCTTGGCAGAATGTTTCGTAACAATTTTCCCATTCCGATTGGAGGGTTTTGGCGGCGTTCAACGTAGGTCTCCTTTATTTGAGTCGAGATGTTTTCGGAACATTTTTTCCATCCTGGCGCCTAGGATCCGCTTCGAGAGCGGGAGGAACAGCAGCTTGAAACGGATCAGCCTTTTTTCCCAGGCGCTCGCTTCCAGCAAGCCGTTGCCCATCAGATCCTGAACGAGATCCCCATACAGCCCGGCCCAGGCAAGGATAGGGACTCCTTTTCCGATCCGGATGCCGTCCTTGTCGCCCCGGATCAGGTGATGCTCAATCCCCAGGTAGGTGCAGCGATGTCCGAGGTTCCGGAATCCGACCTTCAGGTAAAGCTTCAACAGGTTTTCATCGCACAAAGTCAGGATATGCGAACGGTCCGATAGCAGGAAGCAACGGGCTATCTGCTCGAACAATGCGTGTAACACATCTCCCTTGCGATAATCCAGGTGGGTGCAGAGGCTATTTATCTCGATGAGATCGGTCTTGGCCGGGACTCCCGGCGGATATTCCGAACCGGGAAAGGCGGCTTGGGAGCGAAGGATGGCCGATTCGGACTCCGGGAAGGTCAGGGTTACGCTGGCGACCAGGGTGTCTTCGTGGAAGGCGCAGAGAATCCGGCTTTTCCTGTCCCATTCGGAAGACATAGACTCCGGTGCGGTGTCCGCGGCCTTCTTGCCGGCTTCCACGTAGGCATTGCGCCTGAGCACAATGACCTTGCGGTAATCCTTCATGTTGGCAGCGAACCGGAATTCGAGACGGTTGCGGAAGTATCGGGCCGGGAATCCCAGGGATTTGATTTCTTCCGGGGGAAGGTTGGACTCGAAGACGAGGGATTCCGCCAATTCATTGGCCAGCTCGGCCGGGAAATACCGGGGGATCAGGTGAAACCGGATACCGCCGGTGGCGGTGGTCGAGAGCCGGTCTATGCGCCCGAGGACGGAATTCTCCCGGCTGGAGGGAAACTTCAGGTGGACTCTTACTTCCGCCCCGGGAAAAAGGGAAAGGGAAGGATCAGCCGAAGAGAAGATCAGGATCGGGCCGCGCTCCAGGCCAGTCAAGGTAAGGTCGCACCATTCCCCATAGAGAAAGTCGTTCCGGATTTCCGCTTCTACGCCGCCCCGGGCGATTCGTAAGCCCGCGACTTCGGCTTCATCCGCAACGATGGATTCGATGTCGAGGCGTTTCAGCCCCAGGCGGAAACTGCCGCGAAAGAGCCCGATGTTCTCGACACGGCAGCGGGCCGAGGGAAGCCTTGATCCCAAGGCGAGGGTCACTTCCAGGACATCGCCCTCCTTGATGGGAAGGTTCGCCGAGGCCGTGAAGCGGGGCAGGAGCACGGCGAAACCGGTCGCAGCGTAGTCCCATAAGTAACCCGAGGATTTCCGCCCGGAGGCCGGGTGGACGATGGTGACCGGGATCCGTTCGAGCTCGCGTTCGCTGGTGCGATGGGAGGAACGGGTTTCCTTCGTCTCCATGGGCCGCCAGACTGCGGGCGGCAGGATGCGCAAATCCAATTGGTGCATGCATTGACCCTATACGCCTCCGGCTTGCGGGTCAGGGAAGGCGCTCTGGTTACCCTGCCGGAGTATAGGGGCCGGCGGAAGGTTTTCGCAACCTTTGAAGCGTTAGTGCTGTGACACCCACATTGCGTGACGCTTTCGCCGGGTCTGAGGGTCCAGGGCTGCGTTGCGCCTCCTTGGAATAGCGATGCTATTCTTGCGTCAGCGACGCCTTGCCCTTGACCCCCATCCCTCGCCGCCTTCGTCCCGCAATGTGGGTGTCACAGCACTAGGTCGGAATCCCGCGAGATTGGGAATCTTGATGAATTGTTACTTTTGCAGCCGGCCGCCCGGCCCGGTCCTCGATGGGTATTCCAGGCCATTTCGAACATAGCCAGCAATGCCTTGGTCAAAGCCGGTCTTTTTGAAGGCATGGAGCAGAGGATCAGGGATCGTACCCGGGAATTGGAGGCCGCAAACCAACAGTTGCTGTCGGCCAAGGATATGGCAATCCAGAGCGAAAAGCTCTCAGCCCTTGGGCAGATGGCCGCCGGAGTGGCCCATGAAATTAATAACCCGCTCAACTTTCTCGTCAACATCCTTCCCGACGTGCGCCGCGATGTGGAGGCTCTCGAAAAGATCCGCGCTTTGGCAATGGAACCCGTCTCCGGGGAATTGGCTGAAAAGGTGCGGGAGATCGACCGGCAGTATGACCTGGAAAGCCACTTGGAAGAAAAGAATTTCGTATTCGAAAAAATCAGCAAGGCCCTCGATAAAAGCACCCGCATCGCCAACAGCCTGAAAGTGTTCTCCCGCAGCTCCGCCAAGGAGACCATCGGCCGGGAGAGCTTCAAGTCCATGCTCCAGGAAGTGGTGGATTAGATACCCCAGAAAAACAAGGGAGATACCCGTATCGAGTTGAACATTCCTCCCGAACTCGCATGGATTGTCAACAAGAATAAAATCGAGCAGGCCTTCCTCGCGCTCATCAACAATGCCATCGATGCCATGGAGCAGAAGGGTTGCCATCCACCCGACGCCACGCTGACGGGGTTCCTAAACCGGGTGGTTTGGCCGTCAACCTTTGACTTACTGTCGGTTGTTCCCTGAAATTCAGGCATGTCGGAGGCCTGCCGGCTATCTTCCAGCCCCAGGCGCCGCAGGCACGGTCATCACCTGCACCGTGTCGGCGACGAATGCGGTCGCCAATCCCGCCTTCAAGTGGGCCCAGGCAATTGCGTTCTCGGAGGGGGACAGCAGTACGTATCGCGCGTGTTTCCCATCCGTATGTGTCTTCCAAGGCCCCGCGAGGTTGAGATTGGCGGTCCATAGGGACGCGTCGAAAACGAAAGGCACCCAGATCTCGCTTTGCCAGGGCCAAAACTGCAGGGATGCCTGGGTAAAGGCGAGCTGAAGTTCCGTTCCCGCCGGCATTTCGAACAATGCCGGCAGGGTGTCACTCCCGTTGATCATGTGGAATTTCACGTAACGCGGATTCGTCCAGGTATTGAAATCGGAGGAATCGGGAAGGGAGGTCGGTCCTTCGGGAGTACGCAGGACCAGGTGCGCCCAGGTCCAAGGCCATGAACGGGCCTCAACCAAGGTATCCGCCAATGGCAAGCAATCGAACCGCGCCATGTCCATCAGGATGCCATCTGGTCGTTTCCAGCAGGTTCCCGAATCGGCGGCGGACTTTCCAGCCGCGCCATACCCCATGCCGAACATCTTGAAAACCAGGCTGGAGATCTCGACCCTGCCCGGGTCTCCGATTACAATAATGCGGGCGGTAACGTTCATGGCGATATCCGGGTTGCCTACCTCGGTGCCGGCAGTCCTATCGTCGCAGCCGATCTGGGCCAGCGCTAGCGTCGCGGCCATGGCTATACGCAGGGTGAATCCGACTCGCATCCGATCAACCTTCCATACCGGTGAGAGGAAAAAGCTGGATGTTCACCTGAACGACATCCTCGCCGGTTCCGGCCTCGGCGCCCAGGTTGAGCAATTCCTTACGCATAAGGCGGATATGCTCCTTTACCTTCCCGAAATCCTTGGGGTGGATGGGAATGGTGATCGAGGAAATATCTCGCTGTGCCGAGGGTAGGGAGTCCAGGGCCCGGCTGGCCATCCCGATCATCTGGTGATGGTAATTCTTCACCAACAGGGATTTCACTTCGTCCGTCGTGGTGATGTTCAGGTCGTTCTGGACGTAGCCATTGGGCGTCTTCTTGAACAGGCCTAGAACGGCCAGGAGTTTGAGGGACTCTTCGGCCTCCTTTTCCGTGATCGCGTTCCGTAGCCGCTTCGCCACCCATTGGGCATCGGACCGGAATCCCTTAGTCGCCGCGAGTTCCCGGACCGCGATATGCCGCCAATCCGAGAAGAGCTGGAATTGGGCCTCCTCCAGTTTTCTCAGGTTCGACTTGGAACGTGTCCGCAGGATATTTCCGTAATAATTGTTCCGCTCCGCAATGGTGGTCGCTTGGTTGAAAAACACCAGGTTCTCGAAGAAATCCGCACGCGTTCCCTTCAACCCCAGCGCCGATACGAACTTCAAGAGGGATTTCTTGGTCAGGTTCCGCTTCCCGTCCGTGACCAGCTTCAGGTAGTTCGGGCTGCTGATCCCTGCCTTATTGGCGAAGAAGCGATAGGAGAATACCGGGGACTCGGACTTCCTGAACTCGTAATAATCCGCGAGGTAGGTGCGGTAATTCGAGTACTGCAAAATTTCCGGCTCGGTTTTAGGGTTGCTCATGGATCTTTTCACCTTAACAAATGTTTATGAAAACACCCTCGACTTGGAAAGGGATAGCGTGCGCAAGAAACCCAAGGGGACAAGGGTGATTGCGTCATTTGAGGTCAAAATATTCTAAGTCCGGGTCAGGGTGGCGAACGAACCACGCGATCATCCGGTCCTCTCTGGCCGGCCGGCTGTATTCTCCCGCGCATCATAAGTCCATGGATCGCCTCTCCCGAAAATACGGAGCCGGGCAGCGCGGCGAAACGCACCTGGTGAAAGGGCGCGTCCGAAAAATCGTTAACAAATGAATACGGAATCATCTTTCAGTAATGCCCGTCGCATCCGCGATAAGAATATGTTGAGCCCATCATCATCAATACAAGGAGGCATCATGCCAATCAGAAAATCCAAAGCGGTCTGGAACGGGGATATCAAGGAAGGAAAAGGCCAGATCAACTTCGGAGGCCGCTTCGAGCAGCCTTATTCCTTCGGCACAAGGTTCGAAGAAACTCCGGGCACCAATCCCGAGGAGCTCATCGGTGGAGCTCTCGCCGGCTGCTTCTCCATGGCGCTCTCGGCTGGCCTGGGGCAGTCCGGGTTCATTCCCAAAAGCATCCGGACCGAGGCCCAGGTCACGATCGAGAAGGTAGGCGAGGGCTTCACCATCACACGCATCGCTCTGCAGACCATCGCCGAGGTCCCGGGCGCCGATTCGGCCAAGTTCAATGAAATCGCGGAAGCCACCAAGAAGGGATGTCCGGTATCCCGCGCCCTGGCCGGCACCGAGATCACTTTAGACGCCCGCCTGGCCTAACTCAATTCCCCGAAGGGCTGGGACATGCTGAGATTGGATCTTCCGGCCCGCGGAATCGAGGTGAAGGTGGCCGGAAGGCCTTCTGACCCCATGCAGGAAATTAATTCCCCGCATTTTCTGAAAGCCCTGATCGGCGGGACTCCCGCGATCTTCGCGCCGTGAAAGGGCTGCAATTGAAAACAATCAAGATTTACGACACCACCTTGCGCGACGGCAACCAAGCCAAAGGCATTTCGTTTTCGCTGGACGACAAACTGGCCATCGCCCGCAAGCTCGACGAATTCGGCGTGGATTACATCGAGGGCGGCTGGCCGAACCCGACCAATCCTTCCGACATCGGGTTTTTCGAACAGGCGAAGCGCATGCGGTGGAAGCATGCGAAAATCGCCGCCTTCGGCAGCACATGCCGGCCAAACGGGAACCCCGCCGAGGATAATCTGCTGGGATACCTCGTCGCTTCGGGCGCTCCCGTCCTGACGATCTATGGTAAAAGCTGGGACAGGCATGTTACCGAGGTTTTGCGGACTTCCCTGGAAGAGAACCTGCGGATGATAAGGGAGTCCGTGGCCTACCTGAAAAGGCATTGCCTGGAAGTCGTGTACGATGCCGAGCATTTCTTCGACGGCTACGCGGCCAACCCGGACTATGCCCTAAAGACGGCGAAAGCGGCGCGCGATGGGGGCGCCGACGTCATCGTCCTGTGCGATACGAATGGCGGGCAGTTGCCTTGGGAAGTTGAAAGGATCACTTCACTGATGAGCCGGGAGTTGGGCGCCCCGGTCGGGGTGCACCTCCATAACGACACGGGCACGGGCGTAGCCAGTTCCCTGGCCGCCGTGCGAGCTGGCGCGGTGCAGGTACAGGGCACCTTCAACGGCTTCGGCGAGCGGTGCGGAAACGCCAATCTCACGGTGATCATACCGGCCTTGCAATTGAAAATGGGGGCGAGCCTGGTGTCCGACGACCAGCTCAAGGGCCTGCGCGGTCTGTCGCTCGCCATCAGCGAGATAGCCAATTTGTCCGACGACATACGCCAGCCCTATGTGGGCGAAGCCGCTTTCGCACATAAAGGCGGGGCCCATATCGCAGGCGTCATGCGCATCGCGGACAGTTTCGAGCATATCAATCCCTCCCTGGTCGGCAATTCCCGGGACTTCATAGTTTCCAATCAAAGCGGCACCAGCCTGGTTTGGGGCAAAATCCAGGCTATCGCCCCCGGGCTCGATAAAAGGAGCCCCCAGGTCGCGGCGATTCTCGCCGACGTAAAGCGGAAGGAAGAGGAGGGATACCACTTCGAGATCGCCGACGCCAGTTTCCAATTGCTGGCTAGGCGGCGCCTGGACCTGTGGAAGGAACGTTTCGAGTTCCTGGGTTTCCGTTCCATCGAAGAACGCCGCGAGGACGGCGGGGTCACCTCCGAGTTCACGATCAAGCTCAAGGTGGGCGGCGAGATCGAGCATACAGCGGCCGAAGGCGATGGCCCTGTGGATGCCATGAACAAGGCTGTATGGAAGGCCTTGCGGCGCTTCTTCCCTTCCCTGGAAAGCATCGAGCTGACCGACTACAAGGTTCGGGTGCTCGACAACGATAAGGGCTCGGGAGCCAAGGTGCGCGTCTGGATCCGCTTCCATGATCGGAGCCGCCCCGAGGAAGATCCCTGGGGAACGATCGGGGTTTCCTCCAACATCATCGAGGCTTCCTGGTTGGCGCTCATGGACGGCATCAATTACAAACTGCTTCGCGACTGAATAAAGAAATACTTCTTGTAACGTCACTCTTCAGTTCGGAGACGAATACTCTACCTTTGAATGTCATTACGTCGGATGTATTCTGGCGGCATGAATTTCCAATGCATAGGACTTAATAACCAGGGCGCGGCGCAATACCGTGGAAATCGGATTTACCCGCCCGCAAAACCAAGGAGATTTGGATGAAGCTCGGAAAAATGAAGATCGGATTGGCGGGAATCGCCTTGGCGGCGGCTGGGGTCGGCATGGCCTCGGCGCAGGGATTCACCGCGGCCAATATTCAATTCGTATATGGAGCCGATTACGGGAGCTTCAAGGAATACGGCGGGGATCCTTTCCCGATGTTTTCTTTCGAGCTGGCCAACGGCTGGACCTATGGGGACAACGTCTTCCTTACGGACTGGAACAAGGGCCCTACTCTCAGCAAACATGACGTCACCTCCGCCTATGGAGAATGGCATAGCCGGCTCAG
The DNA here is from genome assembly GCA_039917895.1 of Fibrobacteria bacterium. Taxonomy (GTDB): domain Bacteria; phylum Fibrobacterota; class Fibrobacteria; order UBA11236; family UBA11236; genus Chersky-265. The sequence goes on from JBDSIO010000456.1 coordinate 18,408, forward strand.
CTACAAGAAAATCTCGGGCGCGGACGTGGCGGTCGGCCCCATCAGCGATTTCCTCCTGGCGGGCGAGATCGATTTGCCATCGGGGGCCAGCCCCGCATATCTCTACGGCGGGGGACTCGATCTCAAGATACCCGGCTTCGCCTTCGCCCTGGTCAATTTCCTCGTCCGCGACGAATTGACCAGCAAGGGCGTGAGTTTCCAGATCAACCCCGTCTGGATGCTGCCGATCAGCATAGGGCCGGTCAAGGCCCAGTTCAATGGCTGGGTCGATATCATGACCGGAGAAGGCCCCGGCCAGTCCATGTGGTGGCAGGCCCAGCCGGCATTGCTTCTCGACGTGGCCAATTTCTGGGGTGCTCCGGGAAAACTTCTCATGGGCTGCGAGTACGAATACTTTCACAACTTCCTGGGCTTCACGCATAAGGATATCAATCATCCCCAATTCGTGGCGCTCTGGAATCTCTGATCGCCAAACGTCGGGTTTGTACCGCGTCCCGGAATTTCCGGGACCACTAACACCAATATGATGGACAGCCCTGGCCTGCCGATTTACGGAACGCGCGGCGCGAAGCGCCGGGCAGGAGCCGGTCAGGGTTTCCCGTCATATCAAGGCCATGACCAAGCTAACGTCCCATTGGGAGGGGAGAATCACAATGAAAATAGGTATTGAACGGCTTGAAAAAACCGGAACCCCGCGGCTGGCCGAGGGAGATGATCCGCGCTTCCGGTCCTGGGGATGGGGGATCCAGGCAACGCCATCCCACGCGTTCATCCATGATGCAATCGACGCGCAAATCCGCCTGCGGCCGTTGGACGTGGCCATAGAGCATGAGGGTCGACAGGTCACCTATAGGGAGTTGGATAGGTTGGCGCGCCGGGTTTCCTCCCAACTCGCCGCGCACCGGGTAGGCAGGGGCGATGTGGTGGGGATCTTCGCGCGCAGGGGAATTCCCATGGTCGCGTCCATCCTCGGGGTGCTGCGGCTGGGCGCGGCATATGCGCCCATGGACGTGGGAATCGCGCCGATGTCGATGTTGCAACAGGCTATCGACAGCACGGGCATGCGCGTCGCGATTACCACCGGGGACGGCATGAGCAAGGTCGCCGCCTTGACCGGCGCCAAGATCCTGATCTACGACCTATTGGAAGATCCGGAAGATCCGGAAGATCCTGCCCGGAATGGCTTTCTTCCGAACGCGGCCGGAAGTCCCGACGATAGCTGCTTCGTCCTGTTCACCTCGGGCACGACCGGCACTCCGAACGCGGTCGCGGTCTCCCACCGCAATGTTTGCAATCTCCTCTTGACCAGTCCGGGAAATCTCGGCATCTGCCCGGGGATGAGGGTCGGCCAGATCCTTGCGATCGGTTTCGACATGGCCGCTTGGGAGATACTCGTCTCCTTGTCGCATGGGGCGACGTTATGCATCCGGGGCGCCGATATCGCCGCCTGCGCGGCCAAGGTCAATGCGCTCATCGCCACGCCTTCCATCCTGGCGCGTCTGCGCCCGGAGGACTGCCCCCATATCGAAGTAATCGCCTTGGCCGGAGAGCCCTGCCCCCAGCCCCTCGCGGAACGGTGGGCGGCTTCCTGCCGGTTCCATATCGGCTGCGGCCCCACCGAAGTCACCATCGTGAATACCCTGGGCGTGTATCGTTGCGGGGATGCCCAGGTGAACATCGGGCGCCCCACCCCGAACAATACGGTGTACGTGCTCGACAATGATTTGCGCCCCTGCGCCATCGGCGAGACGGGAGAGATGTGGGCCGGCGGGGATTGCGTTTCGCTCGGGTACGTCAACAACGAGATCCTGAGCCAGGAACGGTACCGCCCGGATCCTTTCCTGGGCGGCGGGCGGCGCATGTTCCGTACGCGGGACCTGGGGCGCTGGCTTCCCGATGGCTCCCTGGAGCATCTGGGCCGCGTCGATGATCAGGTCAAGGTCCGGGGATTCCGCGTTGAGCTCGACTCGGTCACCGCCTTGATCGAATCGACCCCGGGCTGCCTGCGGGCCACGACGCTGAAGGCCACCGATCGCGATCTGGTTTCCTTCATCACGCCGATGTCCGCCGATACCGCCGCCGCGCTGGCCCGCGTGAACCAGCGTCTGCCCTATTACTGTGTTCCGGCCAGGATCATCGCCCTGCCGGAACTGCCTATCACCCCCCGCGGAAAGGTCGATAAGCAGGTTCTGATGGAGCTGGCCATGAAGGCGTTGGCCGAACTGAGTGAGGAACCGGTATGAGCGTGCTCTCCCATCCTGTGCAATCCCCCCCAGCCTCTTCTCCGGCCGTACGTCCAACGCCCCCGGCAGCCGCCCGGGATTACTCGCGTCTTTGGGAACCGAGTCTCGCACGCCGATTCTGGTCCCACCCCCGGGCGACGCAATACCATAGGCTATTCGCGGCCTTGATCCTGGCCAATGCATTCATGCTGGTCCGGGGGCTTGCGGTGGAAGGCTGGGCGCGCGATTCCCTTTCCGTGCCTTTGGAAGCCTTAGGGAACCTGGCCCTGGCCAACTTTTCCATCGCCATCCTCATCCGCCAGCAGCGGGTGATCAACGCCCTGTTCTGGCTCGCCACGCGCGTCCCGCTCTCCGCTCCGCTTTGGCTGCGCTGGCAATGCGGCAAGGTTTTCCATTTCGGCGGATTGCACACCGCGGGCGCGACCTCGGGGACGGTTTGGTTCGCCTTGCTGCTCGGGGGACAGGCCTGGCATGCGGCGAAGGGGGGCGATGCGGTCTCCCTCCGCACCCTGTGCCTCAGCGGTGCCGTGCTGCCCTTGTTGTTCACCATGATTCTCACGGCGTTGCCGCCCATGCGGTCGAAAAACCATAACCGGTTCGAACGCATGCACCGTTTCATGGGGTGGACGGTTCTGGCCCTGTTCTGGATGCATACCCTTTCCACCCAGGCGGACCTGGCGCGCGGCCATGGGTTTCCCCTTTTCCGGACTCCCCAATTTTGGGTGCTGTGCGTGCTGACCCTGAGCGTGGCATCCACCTGGTGGCGCCTGAAAATCGTGCCCGTCGAGGCAGTCCGGACCTCGTCCCATGCCGTGATCCTGCGCTTTGGCAAAGGCTGCAAGGCCTTTCCCGGATCGGCGGTGGCGATCAGCCATACGCCGCTGCTCGAATGGCATTCCTTCGCCACCATTCCGGCTCCGGGCGAGGATGGTTTCCGATTGATCGTCTCGCGGGCCGGCGATTGGACGGGAGCCCTGATCGAAAATCCTCCCTCCCGGGTCTGGATCAAAGGCATCGCCACCGCCGGCGTCGCCAACATAGAGGTCCTTTTCAAGCGGGTCGTCTACGTCGCTACCGGAAGCGGCATCGGCCCGTGCATGACCCACCTGTTGCATAAACGTCTGCCCATATTCCTGATCTGGGCCACCAAGAACCCGATCAAGACCTACGGGCAGCCCCTGGTCGACGAGATTCTGCGGGCGGTGCCGGATGCGGTCATCTGGGATACCGATACCCATGGAAAACCGAATCTTTCCGCCATGGCTCTCGATGCCGTCTCCAAATTCCGGGCCGAGGCCGTGATCGTGATCGCGAACCGCAGGCTGACCGAGAACGTGATCCAGGCTTCGGAGCTGAACGGCATTCCCGCCTACGGCGCCATTTTCGATTCGTGAAAGGACGGCCATGGCCTTGATCAGTTGGGAAAGACATGACCGCGTGGTGCTGGTGCGGCTGAACCGCCCCGAGGCGTTGAACGCCTTATCGCAAGCCATGCTGGAGGAATTGCTGGCTTTGTTGACCCCGCTGGATCGGGACCCCGGGACGGGTTGCTTCGTCATCACCGGCAACGGGCGCGCCTTCGCGGCGGGGGCCGATATCCGCGAGATGTCGGAACAGAGCCGACAGGATATGCTCGAATCGGACTACTTCGCGGGTTGGGAGAAGTTCGCGGATCTGCGGACGCCCAAGATCGCCGCCGTGGCGGGGCATGCGCTGGGCGGAGGGTGCGAACTGGCGATGATGTGCGACATCATCTACGCGTCCCCGGATGCCCGCTTCGGCCAGCCCGAAGTCCGGATCGGCGTCATGCCCGGAATGGGGGGTTCGCAGCGTCTGCCGCGGCTGATCGGCAAGGCCAAGGCGATGGAAATGATCCTGACCGGACGATCCATCACCGCCGGGGAAGCGGAAAGCGCGGGCCTCGTGGCCCGCGTTTTCCCCGCTGCGGATCTGATCCAGGCCACCCTGGAAATCGCCCGGACGATCTCCGGATACGGCCGCGCCGCGGTTTTGCTGGCCCGGGAAGCCGTCGCGCAAGCGGACGAAGTCGGGCTGCGGGAGGGAATCCTCTTTGAAAGGCGCGTCTTCCATTCCCTTTTCGGGACCGCCGATCAGAAGGAAGGCATGCGCGCCTTTCTGGAGAAAAGGGCTCCGGAATTCGGGAGGTAGCCGCATCGCTGCGCCGCCTGGCGCAGGTAAAGGCCCGAATAAGTCCTCCACCCGGGGATTTTAGGCGGTGGCACCGTTAGGTATGTAACGTATATTTTCCTTTTGGAATCCCTATGAACCTACCCTTCGGATTCGAATCAACTTCAACCCACCGGGGGATCCTGGCTGGCCTCCTGCTGGCTTCGGCCGCATTCTCCCAGGCCATTGCGATTATCGATACCCACATCCACATATTCGATCCGTCGCGACCCGGAGGCGTCCCCTGGCCGGGACTCAATTCCGATATTTACCGAACCACCCTTCCGGCCCAGTACGACCTCGTGGGCAAACCAGCCGGCGTGACCGGGGTGGTGATTGTGGAAGCCAGCCCGCTTCTCGAAGACAACCAATGGGTGCTGGATAAAATAAGGGACCTGCCCGGCTACCATGGGGTCATCGGGAACCTGACCCCGGGCACGGTCGAATTCGCTTCTCATCTGGAGCGGTTTTCCAAAGAGCCGAAATACCTGGGCATCCGCCTCCGTACCGCTAGGGTATCACGCGCGGGACTGTCGGCCGAAGTGCTGCGGGACTTGCGCGATCTGGCCGCCAAGGGCAGGGTTCTCGAGTTCCAGATCCAGAGAGGCGACTTCAATTCCCTGGACGCGGCCATGGCGGTAGCCGAGCAGGTTCCTGATCTCCCTATCATGCTTGGTCATCTAGCCAGCGCCACCGTGGACGGCAAGGCTCCCGACTCGGCGTGGACGGCCGCCATCCAGGCCATCGCCAAGCATCCCAAGGTATATTGCAAGATCTCCGGCCTCGTGAACCAGGCGGCGGTAAGGCCCTCGCCCCTGGATAGCGCTTACTACCAGCCCTTGCTGGACGTACTGTGGGGTGCCTTTGGATCGGAACGACTGGTCTATGGCAGCAACTGGCCGGTTTCGGAAGACAGTAACGAAGGCCGGCCCGGAAGTTTCACGGCCCAACAGCAATTGATCATGGCCTATTTCCAGGGGAAGGGAGCCGCCGCTGCGGATAATGCCATGGCGGGGAATGCGGCCCGATTCTACCGGATAAAGCCGGCATCCTCGACGTTAATCGGCTCGCCCCGGAAGCCCGTGGCCGGAGCTGGAATTGGGGAGGGATTCGGAACGGGTAGGCCTTTCTATTCGTTGCTGGGACGCTTTAATCAAGAGCCTGGGCGCCCTTACTGCTTCACGCGTGAGCCGGGTCATTCCGCGGGCAAGCATCCCGGACTAACACGATAATATTTTGAAATCCGGTTCTGGGCGCCTGCATCCGATGCTTCGCCGGCCCTTGCAAGCAGTCGCCGACGGGCTTGGCGCGGCGGCCCAGGGCATCCACCCGCTTTGAGGGTAGGCGCTCTGGGGCTTTCTTGCCCATGGATTCGCCGTGGGATTCTTGTCGTCGTATAGAAAGTGGTGTACGGACAATACGTCGAATTTGAAGGGCAGCCGAGGATGTCCCGTTTCAAGGAGCCAGCCACCCGGTCCGCAGGACCTCCTTCTTGAAACCCGCCCCTGCCGGGGTAGCCTTCAGAATGTAGGCCAGGGCGCCATGCGCGCGGACTTCCGTGGCGTGAAGATAATTCCCCGGCAGATGCAGTTTCCCGGAAAACAGCACCTGCTTACGGCCCAGGGGATCGACCAAGGTCAAGGTCAAGAGGGAGGGGGAGGAAACCTGGTACCGTATGGCATTACCCCTTCCCGAACGATCCCAAGCAAGATGGAGTGGTCCGAGCTCGACTTTTCCGGAGATAGACGCGCTTGAAGTGGGTATCTCCGTAAGCGGGACTTTCAGGATCTCCCCGCGGGACCCCACGAACAGGGTGTCCTCATGGAAGACCAAGGCATAGGCGGGGCGGGATTGCAGGACTTCGTTTTTCAGGAACCCGAAATCGTTCCGGCCATCGGTGGCATAGACGCCGTCTTGGGTACCCACATAGACCTTTCCCTTATGGGCGACCATGGAATATCTCCGCAAATTGCGCAGAGACTCGGTCCGGAAGGTTTTCCCGTCATCCTCGCTCACGAATATGCCGTAGGTGGTGCCGACCACCAAGGCGCTGGAATCCCGGAAGGCGGCGACTGGAACAAATCCGGTCAACCCTGGAGTCGGGTTCCAGTTGTTTCCGCTATCCGTGGAAATCCTCAGGGGCCGGTTGCTGTAATCGCCCGTAACCACCTTGCGGCCATGGACCGCGAGCACGGAAAGGGATTTGGTTTCGAGGGAGGCCTTTGTCCACTGGGACGGGATGGCGGAAGCCGCCAGGGAAATGGTGAACAGTCCGGATGCGGTGGATGCGTAGAGGGTTCCCTTGGTTAGGACGAGATTGGAAATTTCACCGGTACCGGGAGTGGGTGGAAAGGGTTCAACCCTTACGCCGTTCTTGAAAAGGTGGACGGAATTGGACCGGCCTCCGATGGCCACCCAATCGCCTTCGGTGGCTATCGAGTTGACGCTGAAGGAGGGCTCCCCGGCGGGTCCCAGGTTTTTTTTCCATTCCTCGCCATAGGTGACCCCCTGTACATAGCCATCATAGGGCGTGCCGACTATCAATTTCCCGTCGGAGACGGCCAAGGCGGTGACGTCGTATAGGGAAAGGCCCTGGTTGGAAACCTTCCAGGATTCGGCGCCGTCCTCGGAGAGGGAGACGCCTCTCCGGGAGCCGATAAAATACCGTCCCCGCACTTCCATCAGTTGCATGTTTTCGGAAAAGGTTCCCGCGTCCATCAAGGTCCCCTTATTTTCCGCAAAGGAAAACCGCATGACCTTGCCATCCTGCGCTCCTATCAGCAAGCCCCCTGGAATGGACAGGAAGGTGCATGCATTCAGGTCGGCGGTGCCGGGCAATGGGGACCAGGTTTCGCCCCGGTCGGTTGAGAAAACGACTCCTAGGCCCGAGCCTCCACGAATAAGGGTATCCCCGCGCGTGGTCAGGGAAATGCTGGGAAATGAGGTACCGGCAAAGAGGCCGATATTCTTCCAGGTCTTTCCTTGGTCGGAAGAACGATAAAGGACGTCGCCGCCGAGGAAAATATCCGGTCCGATGGTGGCGATGGAACTTACCCACTGGTCGGGCAGGCCGGAAGCCGGATTTCCCCAATTCCGGCCGCCGTCCCTGGAAATGCGGATGCCGCCATCCAAACCCACGTAGATCTCATTCCCACGCACGTCCATGGAATGGACGGGACCATCGAACTTCCGGCCCACGGGATTCCACGTCTTTCCACCATCAGTGGATATTTCCAGGGATGACTCAGCCCCGAGATGGAAAAGCCGCATGTCGGCGAGGATCAAGCGGGAACCTTCGAGTGACAAATTCCGCGAACTGGCGTTCCGGGTCCAGGAGCTGCCTTGATTGGAACTATGGTATATGTTCTTTTCCACGCCGGCATAAACGTGATCTCCCTCGGCTACCAGGAAGGTGGAATTGTCCGGTCCGGGGGTCTTCATCCAGGTCCGGCCGGTATCGGCGGAGCGGAAAATTCCCTCTTCCGTGCGCGCGAAGACATAACTCGAACCTTTGGCTAATTGGGCGATGCCCCAGGTGCCTAGCCCGGTTCCCACCGTCTGGAAAACCGTGCCGGTATCGGCATCGCCGTACAGGTGGAGGCCTCCCGATGCATAACCGACCAGCAGCCGGTTTCCGATGACCAAGAAAATGGGGTCTCGCGAGCTGTCCCCGGGCATGAGTGAATCCAGGATCAGAGGTGGGGAATGGGACGAGGAAATCCGTAGCACGCATGTTCTGGTTGCCACTAGGATGGAGGAGCCATCAGGCGAAAATTCCATGCTCTGGTCGACCCTCCAGCCCCAGGGGCTCTGCTCCAAGAGGGTTCCGGTACTCCAGGATGCCCCATCATCGGTTGAGAGGAAACCCACGGCCGCCGAACCCTCTACCGAAATCGCGAAGACTTTGCCTAGGGGGCTGCGAGTGATGGAAACGAATTTTTCGGTTCCGCTGAGGCCCTGGGACGAAATCTTGGTCCAGGTCCGGCCCAAATCCGCAGACATGAGCAGCCCGTGACTCGCCGAGTATAGCTTGCCACCGGAATAGTGAAAGGCGGAACTCCCCGAAAACCCGGGCGTAAAAGCGGGCAAGCGGCTTAAGATATTCCACTTCCCGGCCGAGGTGTCATAGCGGCAAAAAAGGCCTTCCGGAGTATGGGCGAAAAAGTCGCCCTCGACCCGGATGAAATTCGCATTGAGCATTTTGGGCTCCGCGACGGGAGCGGGGGCCCAAGTCTTTCCCTGATCGCCGGAGGCGAAAAATCCGGCGGAGGTGGAGAGGAGGATCTTATCCTGAAAGCTCCCCATGGAAACGATTTCCCGGGGAGTATGGGAATTGACGCCTGAAACATCTGCTATGGCCGGAATGGCCGGAATCAGAAGCAGGCAAAGGACGGTTGATAGGATTTTAGGATGAAATCGTAAAGGAGAGACCATTTAGTTCTTCCTTGGGTTCAACCTTGAGCGGAAGATTCCGCAAACCATGCTCCGCCAGTGCTGGTGGCTGTTCTTAATAGACTCCTTTGGACAGGGCTTTGTGTCTCAAAAACGACGTTTTTTTTCGAGACTTTTCCCCGACCTTTTCTCCAAATTAATGGGCTGGAGTCCCGCGACACGGTAGGGTCACTGGTCGAGCAAGGCAATTTTCCGGCCCTCAATGCTCCCGGCCCCTTCCACCCGTAGCAGGATTATCCTTTAATGGCCGGCTGATTGGGGAAGGTGGGATACGCTGAATAAATCGTCAGGGCCTTGGGCGCCTCGGATGGGCTTGACCTATATTGAACCTATCATGAGCAACGCGGTTTGACAACCGCAAGCGACCCGGTAATACTTGCCGGATGCCGCGTCCCGAATCCCACAAGGGATTTGATATGAAAGGAATAGTATGTGCCGTTCAAATCGAACCTGGATACTCGCCCTGGCCCTTAGCGTCGCCGGATCTGCCATGGCGCAAACCCTGCCCACCGGGTTAACCGTCGAACCCT
>JBDSIO010000457.1:0-1743 GCA_039917895.1 Fibrobacteria bacterium
TTCGGCCCTACCTATGGCATCAATGTGAAGATGAACCTGTTCGACGGGTTCTCCCTTCCGGACGACTATCGCAACGCCAAGCGCGCGGTGGCCAAGGCCGGCTTGCTCTACGAAGACGCCCGGGCCGGGGTGGATGCATCCCTGGCAGAGGCCCGCGCCGCCTTTGACGCCAGCCTGGAGGTGCTTGCCTTGGAAACCGCGAATCTGGCCCTGGCTCGCGAAAACGTGGGTATCGGCATGGAGAGGCTTCGCCTCGGCACCATCGCCTCCCTGGAGCTGCGTGCAGCGCAGGAAAAGTTCGTTTCGGCGGAAACCCGTCTGGTGGCGGCCCGCTTCGAAAGCAAACGGGCGGAAACGGAACTGCTCCGGCTCGCAGGACGGCTCGCGCGCTGAGCCATGCAAGGAGGCGGATAGCGGATTTCCGATTCTATGGAAATTTCGCTTTCCGATTTGGTGTTGGGGGCGTTTTTCGGAACGGGTTTGATGCATGGAAATGGCTAAAAACCGCGATTTCAGGCCTTCAAGCCCAAATTTCAAATCTTTACTTGTCTTTCCGCGGGAAAAAAGGAATTTCAATTTTGTGTCTTGGGGAAACCCTAAACCAGGAGATAATTGTGAACACAACTCGTTCGCACAAAAAAGGGCCGGTTTCCGTGGAAACCTCTCCCGAGGTGACGCTTGAGGGCGGAATCCCGGGAGGTTGTACCCTTACCATGAATGCACCTGAAACCCATCGCAATCGACCGGCCGCACGGCGGACGGAAAGATTCAAAACGCGCGGACCGGCAGCCGTGAAATTCGTCGGTGATGATTCCGGTCTGTCCACCTACCTCCGTGAGATTGGCCAGAACACCAACCTCACCTTGGCCCAGGAAGCCGAATTGGCCCGTCGCATCCGCATGGGCGACAAGACAGCTTTACATACCCTGGTGCAGGCGAACCTGAAGTTCGTTGTCGCAGTATGCCGCAACTACCAATACCAGGGTCTGCCGATGGGCGATCTCATCAGCGAGGGAAACCTGGGATTGATCCGCGCCGCCAAGCGGTTCGACGAAACCCTGAATTTCAAATTCATCTCCTATGCCGTATGGTGGATCCGCCAGGCCATCCTGTCGGCCCTTGCCGACCAGTCTCGGGTCATCAACATCCCGCCAAGCCGGGTGGGTGTCATCCACAAGATGGGCAAGACCACGGTAAAGCTGGAACAGAGGCTCGGCCGCTCGCCGACGGCGGGAGAATTATCCGAAGAGATGGGCATGGCGGTGAACGACATTCACGAATGCCTGCAGCTGAGTTCCACCCCCGTGTCCCTGCAAGCCCCGGTTAGGGATGGCGAGGATGGCAGGGTGGAGGACATGCTGGTGGATCAAGGCGCGGAAAGCCCGGATAAAAGCACCGTGGCCTTCACGCTTCGGCATGAGATGGAGAGCGTGCTGGAAAGCCTGGACGAGCGTGAAGAGAAGGTGATGCGTCTCTATTATGGGATCGGGATGGAAACCACCTATACCCTGGAGGAAATCGCGCAACGGTTCGAGCTGACCCGCGAACGTGTCCGGCAAATCAAGGAGAGCGCCCTGAAACGCCTGCGGCATCCTTCGCGCATCTCCAAGCTCGCTCGCTTCAAAGGTTGAGGGGAGTGGGTATGCTAGGCGGCAAACGCGCCGGATCCGGAAAGACCGCATCCGGCGCACCCTTGAATGGCATCACGATTTTGCTCGTCGACGACGACGAATCGGTGCGTGC
>JBDSIO010000458.1:0-2573 GCA_039917895.1 Fibrobacteria bacterium
GGATGGTTGGTCCCCATCTCGATCACGGCGAACTTGTGGGAGCTCTTCAATTCGAACAATGTGAGCGGCACGCCCACCTGATTGTTGAAATTGCCCTGGGTCGAGAGCGTGGGGCCCGCCTTGGCCAGCACCCTGGCGATCATGTCCTTGGTCGTCGTCTTGCCGTTCGATCCCGTGACGGCGATCTTGGGGATGCGGAACTTGGCGGCGTAGGCGCGCGCCAAATCCAGCAGGGCCAGATTGGTGTCCTTGACCGGGATATAGACGTTGACGGTCTTGCCGTTCTCCTGGTACCACTTTTCATCTACCACGGCCGCATACCCTCCTTGGGTGAACGATTCGTTCGCGAATACATGTCCATCGAATTTTTCGCCTTTGAGCGCCCAGAAAACCTGGCCGCGCTTCAAGGTCCGCGAGTCGGTGCACAGACGGACCGCCTTGGATCCGCGATGCTTGCCGCGGATTTCCGTTTCCAACATGGCGGCGAGTTCGGCAAGCTTAAGCTCCACGGCCGCCCCCTTTTGGATTCAAGTCGATCGGACCGGCCGCGCTCGCTCCCGGGGCTTTAATTTCGGCCCACACCAAGATCTCCTCCTGGTCGCTGAAATGGATTTTTTCCTTGCCGATGATCTGATAGTCCTCGTGGCCCTTGCCGGCGATGAGCAGGCAATCGCCCTCGCCCAGGGACTCGAGGGCTGCCCGGATGGCTTCGCGGCGATCCGGGATGACGGTGACCCGGTCCGTGTCCTTCACCCCGCCCATGACTTCGGCCAGGATGGACCCGGGATTCTCGGTGCGGGGGTTGTCGCTGGTTAGGAAGGCCAAGTCGGCGCGCTCGGCGGCGATTGCGCCCATAAGGGGGCGCTTGCTGCGGTCGCGATCCCCTCCGCAGCCGAACAGGCAGACGAGCTTGCCATTGGTCAATGGGCGCAAGCTCATAAGCACGCGCTCCAGAGCGTCGGGGGTGTGCGCGTAGTCGACCACGGCGAAAGCCATGCTGGGCAAGCCGAACACCTGGTTGCGGCCCGGCACCGTGACGTCCCGGATGCCCTTGTCGATGGATCCGGCGTCGAAGCCCATAGAGAAGCCGAGAGTGACTGCCGCCAGCAGGTTCTCCAGGTTGATGTTGCCGACCAGCCGGGACCGGAACGCGAAGGGAACCCCGCGGAACGCGACTTCGAATTTGGTGCCGGATAGGCTCATATCGCAGTTGGTCAGCACCAAGTCGGCGGGCAGGAGTGCCGAGGCCGGAGCGCCCCGTGAAAAGGTCATCCGTTCGCAGGAGAGTTCCCGGTTCAGGCGTACGCCTTCCGCGGAATCCAAATTGAGGATGGCCATGCCCCCGGGGCGCAGGTAAGAGGTGAACAAGCGCTTCTTGGCCTGATAATAGTCTTCGAACCCCTGATGGTAATCCATATGGTCGCGGGTCAGGTTGGTGAAGATGGCCCGGGAGAACAACACGCCCCGCACCCGATCCTGGCTAAGGGCGTGGGAAGAGACTTCCATGGACAAGGCGGTGCAATGCTTGTCGGCGCCCATTCGCAGCATGGCGAAGAAGTCGTCGGGACCGGGGGTGGTCAGGTTGGATTGCAGCGCTTCCCCGTCTATCTCGTAGCTGATCGTACCCAGGGTAATCACCTTGCGGCCCGCGGCCTTGAGCAGACCGGAAACCAATTTGGTGATGGTGGACTTGCCATTGGTGCCGGTGACCGCGATGGTTTCCATGGCTTCGGCGGGACGACCGTACCAGGCGTTGAAAAGATCGCCGACATGGGCGCGCAGACCCGGGCAGGGGATGATTTCGGCGCCGGGATGGGGCTCGGTGGCGCCTTCCAAGGCGGGATGGGAATTGCCTTCGGAGAGCACGGCTGCGGCCCCGCGGGTGATGACGTCGTGCACATAGCGTGAGCCGTCGTCGTGGGCGCCTTTAAGGGCCAGGAACAGGTTTCCCTTTTCCACCTTGCGGGAGTCGATGCGCACCCCGGTGATTTCCGGATCGGTCGAGGCCTGGAGACCTAGGCCGGCTTCGCGCAAAAGCACGGACAGCTTCATATCAACCCATCCATCCGAGGGTGAGCAGGCATTTCCGGCCCGGCTTCACGGGCGTGCCGGCGGGTGGTTCCTGGCGGATGATACGTCCGGTTCCGGTGTATTCCACGTCCAGCCCCAGATGTTTGAGGCGGGACAGGGCCTCGCGCAGAGTCGAATTGTTCAGGTCAGGCATGCCCCGGCCCTTGGCGGAAAACCGTGCGGGCGAGGACGCGGATTGGATGGTGATTCCGGCCTTTACCGCTTTCGGGTCCTTGGCGCTGCCGGCTTTGGAATCCTTGTCTTCGGCAAGCTCGAATCCGGCGGCGTCGGCAGACAGGGCCGAAGCCGATGGCGCGGCGTCGGCAGCCAGCGCGGAAGCCGATGGCGCGGCCTCGGCGTCCATCGCGGCGACCGTCTCTGCGGGATTGAGGGCGCGCCGGGCAAGGGGATAATCGGGATTGTCCATCACCCTGTCGACTATCTCGCGGAAGATGGGGGCGGCGCTCTGCCCGCCGTACTTGAACATGGATGGCTCGTCGATG
>JBDSIO010000459.1:0-15922 GCA_039917895.1 Fibrobacteria bacterium
ACGGCAACAGCAACAATACGGTGCGCAAGGGTGAATTGTCCATCGGGGACGCCTTCATCAAGAATCGGCTGGAATCCGCGCTCGGGCACCAGACGAAGGTCATGTGGGACGAGACGCCGCAAGCGGACATGCGGTCCGCCACGGACAGCGCCGATCTTGTGGTGGTGCTCGAATCCGTGACTTCGGCAACCCTTCTCGCCAAGTTCCGAGGCACCCCGACGCCCATCCTCAATTGCGAGGCCTTCCTCCAGGACGATTTGGGACTGACGGCCGCCGGCCCCTCGGGCGATCCCGGACCCCCATCGCAATTCGAGTTCGGCGTGATGGATAACCAGACGGCTCTCGACATCAAGGATCCGCTACATCCCCTGGCCGCGGGCCTGCGTGATCGCGTCGTCATCTACACTTCGCCAAAGGAAGTCAATTGGGGCAAGGTCGGGCCAGGCGCCAAGGTGGTGGCGAGCCTGGCCGGCGACGCCGCCGGCACCTCCATCTACGTCTATGCCAAGGGAGCGATCCTGTTCGATGGCGCCCTCGCGGCGGGCACGCGCATCGGTTTCTTCCTCGAGGACGACAACAAGACCGGCACGCCCAATCTCCTTACCCCGGATGGTTTGAAGCTCTTCGATGCGGCGGTCCGCTTCGCATTGGAAAGCCCGTCGACCGCGGCGGTAGGCGGGTTTCCCGCCGTTGGGCGCCGGAATCCCGTCGACCCGCATGACGGGGCGCCTAACGGGGAAGACGGAAGCTCGGACGCCTTGGGACGGCTCCAGTCCGCAGGCAGCGGGCATGGGCCGGGATTCCGCTCCGGTACTTCAGCCCCGCCGGCCCAACGCTCGAAACCGTAGCCCCGCGTCCGGTCCCCCAAGCCCTCCCTTGGGGTTGTTGTCCTTGCCCAGTTGACAGCCATGCCTTAGAATCGCTATGGAGCATTACGCCGCGTCCGGTCCCCCAAGCCCCTCCCTTGGGGTTGGAGTCCTTGCTTGGACATTGGAAGGCTTCCGGCGGACGCGGAAAATGTCCGCGACCCGTCCATCCCAAGTCGCGGTACATTCGGGAATCAGATCTGAAAAGGAATCTTCACATGAAATGCCATCATCTTCTGTGCATTTTCCTCGGCTTGGCCGGCCAAGCCTGGTCGCAGGGATTCACCATCCGTGGCACCGAGCTCCTGGACCAAAACGGACAACCCTTCGTGATGAAGGGAGTCAGCATCCCCTTGGCCTGGTATGTCAATGACGTCAATAACAACATCGCGACGATCAAGAACAAGACCGGTTCCAATTGCTTCCGCATCGTGATGGAAACGGGCACCTCGGACAATGCCTGGCAGACCGCCGTCAACACCAGCATCAGCAACAAGGTCATCCCCATGGTCGAGCTGCATAACGTGACAGGCCTCACCGATGCCAACAGACTCAACGATATGGCCAAATTCTGGGCAGGCAAGAAGGCTTTCCTGACGGGCGCGAACGTCGCCAAGCACGTGCTCATCAACATCGCCAACGAGTGGGGCGATTGGGGCATGGCGAACACGGATGCGGGAAGGGCCAAGTGGCGCGACGCCTACAAGACGGCCATCACCACTATCCGCGACGCCGGCATCAAGACCACCTTGGTCATCGACTCCCCGGATTGGGGCCAGGATTTGAAGAACGGCAGCACCTTGCTGGCGCATGCCAAGGAGTTGCAGGAGCACGATCCCCTCCACAACCTGCTGTTCAGCGTCCACATGTATTGCGAATGGGGGACGAAAGGCGGTTCGAGCATCGCCACCGGCCTGCCCGGAATCAAGGCAGCTGGCATCCCCATCATCGTGGGCGAGTTCGGGTACCAGCATACCGAAGGCAGCGGCATCTGCGACATCACCGAAACCGAAATCCTGAGCACCGCCGAGGAAAACGCGATAGGCTGGCTGGCGTGGTCGTGGAAGGGAAACGGGTCCGGCGTAGCCTTCCTGGATTTGAGCCAGGATTGGGGGGGAAACAACCTCAGCGCGTGGGGTAACACCGTGGTCAATGGGGCGCATGGCACCAAGACGGCCAAGTTGGCCTCGGTGTTCACCGGCATCATCGCTGTGAAGCACCGGAGCCAGGTGAAAGCCGCGCCTTCGGCCCCGGTCTTGACTACCGAAGCGCCGCCAGGCTCCGATCCCGGGGTCGACGGACGCTGGATCCTGGACGGGCTCTCGCGGAAGGTAAGGGTTATTCTCGAGTAGGATGGTCGCCCGCCGGACCTAAATCAAAATGCCCTTGCGCGCCCCGAAACCCATTAGTGGGTTGGACTTCTGTTTACGCCTGTAAACGGGGTGCATGCCCGGCCAATTAAGCGGCATGTCCAATAGAACCGCAAAGGAACCGTAAAGGAACCGCAACAGGGAACCTCATCGGGCGCTTACCGGATGGATTTTTCAGGACCCGGGCCAACCTGCATCCCTTCGGAAAAGGGCCAGGAGAACGGTTTATCCGGCTACTGCCCAGCCGATTATGGGAATCCGAATCCGCCTGCCCGACGTACATTACCAAATGGAAATCCCGCGGAATCGGGATTGGTTTGCCGCGTCCGGGCGCGATTCCTGAAAGCGTCTGACTCCGGGTATTTCGGATTGTGAAAAAAAGGTGGGCATATGTTTTTGGACTTATTGCGCAAATTCGTACCGGTCAGCTTCGCGATGGTTATCCTGGCGGGTTCCTTCGCGGATGGGCAGGTGATCCAAAACGATGTCTTTTGGAAGGATACCGAGGGGAATCCCATGATCACCAATGGAGGCGGAACCATCAAGGTGGGCGACACCTGGTATTGGCACGGAGTCAAATACGGCAATGGGGCGACCTGGTACAACAAATCGACTGGTAGCAACTACTCCGGGGCTTCGGGCACCAAAGTCTCCTGCTTCTCGTCCAAGGATCTCATGACCTGGAAAAACGAAGGAGACGTGTTCAACGCGCCTGGCGGCTGGTACGGAAGGTGCGGGGTCGTCTATCATGCGGGGACGAAGAAATACGTGCTCGTCGGCCAGGGCGGAACGAATAATCAGGTGGTGTTCGCCAGCAGCGATGCGGTTACAGGCCCTTTCACCCAGACCAGTATCGTGACGCCGCCCGGTGTCGCCAACGGCGGGACCGGCGACCAGACGGTTTTCCAGGATGACGACGGCAAGGCGTATATCATCTGTTCGAGCCGGAGCGGGCGAAGCAATTGGTATATCCTCTCCCTGCGCGCGTCCGATTACCTGGCCATTGAGACCACCACCCGTATAGGCGGCGGCACCGGAAGGGAAGGCAATTGCATGTTCAAGCGTCGCGGCCGGTATTATTTCGTCTCCTCGCTACTGTACGGATGGAATGCGTCCCCGGCCTATTACATATCGGCGACGAACATCTTAGGCCCCTATGGCGCCGAAAAAACCATGACCAATTCGGAGAAGGATTATTGCCACATCACCCAAACCGGATTCTTCACCACCGTAAACGGCACCGAGGATACCACGGTGATATTCAGCGGCGATCGTTGGTCCGGTTGGGAGGGTAATGGCCCCGGGTTTTCCGCGTGGACTCCGGTGACCTTTGACGGAACGGATGCAAATTTCAATTCCCTCAGCCGATGGACTATCGATGCCGTCAAAGGCACCTGGAAGGTCGCCCCCGGCAACAATTACATCCTGAACGGCATAATCGAAGCCGACCGTGTCGTCGGTTCGGTTCGCCCATGGACCGGCACCGGCGCCCGCAACGTCGCAGGTTCGGCCAAAGCCGGCAATTACTGCATGAATTTGGCTTCCGGCACGACGGCGACCCAGACCATAGCCAGCCTGCCTAACGGCACGTATGAAATGAGCGTATGGATCCAGAGCAGCGGAAGCGGAGGCAGCTGCGACATCTCCGTATCGGATTTCGGCGGCGCCGAGATGAAGCAAGCCTCCACCGAGGCGATGGCCAACTGGACCCAGGTACGCCTGCCGGGGATTAAGGTTACCTCCGGCAAGGCCGTGGTCAATGCCACGAACTCGGGAAAATCCTCTTGCCAGATGGATGATTTCTCCTTGGCTACCGCTATCGATGCGGTCCCTGTTTTCGGAGATTCATACCGGAAGAATCCCGGTTTCGCTTACAACCCCGGAACCTTTTCCATCCAAGCCAATGGCCGCAGCGGAAAGCCTTTTCAAATGGAAGTGTATACCACCGACGGAAGGAACGTCTTGAAGCGGAATTTGGTTCCCCGCTCCGATCAGGAACAATTCAGCTTGCCTGAGAACGGGGTTCTCGATGGACATTACTTTTTGAGAATGACTTCCGGCGGGGAATCAAGCGTGCTGAATGTCACCCTCGGCCGCTGAGGATTCGGGCCAGGGGCGCATTCGTCTATTTGACCAGGATCATTTTGCGGGTCTTGCGGTACTTACCGGCGGTGAATCGGTAGAAGTACTGGCCGGAAGGCGCCTCGAAGCCCCGATCGTCCCTGGCATCCCATAGCAGACGGTACTTGCCGGGCGAAAGCGCCCGGTCCGGCCGGATAAGGGTGCGCACCACCTTTCCCTTGACATCGTAGATCACCAGGGAAACCTTGGCCTTGTCCTTCAAGGAAAAGCGCAAGGTTGTCACGGGATTGAAGGGGTTGGGATAGTTGGAGTACAGGATAGTCTCCAGGGGATTCTGGGGGCGGGCTTTACGGGGGCCGTATTGCGCCTTTCCGCCCTGGAAGTCCACCGCCTCAAGCAAGTATTCGTAGGTGATGCCGAAGCCGGCGGTGCGATCGATGAAGGCGTAGACACGGGTAGATGCCGAGGAGCCCCCGTCGGCCCCGGGGATTAGCAGGGCATTGACACGGGCATAGCCCAGAGCCTTGAGGTCTGCGGGGCTATGGTTCCATTCCGGCAAGGTGTCCAGGCCCAGCGGGTCGAGAAGCGGGGCCGACGAAGCGGGCTTGGCCAAGGCCTGGACCCCATGAGACGGATCGTCCCAGATTGCCGAGGACCGGTCGGTGCCTGCCCTCAAGGTCATGACCTGGGCGGAAAGGGAGTCCGGCCCGTCCTGGACTGGAGCGACGCGGCGGTACAGGTTGAAGCCCAGGTTCTCGAACTCGCTTTCGGTGGTCCAGAACAGCGAATCCGCCCCTTCCCCGCCCTTGGCCTCGAAGCTGTTCAAGGTGACCGCCAGCCCGGTCTTGTGGGAGATGTAGAAGAGGTGGGTGGCCGGCGCCAAGGTCTTGTTGAGTTGCAGGATAAGCTCGTTGGTGGCGGTATTGATATAGGCGTTGTACTGGTAATCCTTTGTCAAAATCTGGTTGTCCAAAAGCACGAACTCGGGCAAAGTGGCGAAGGTCCAGCTCTTGATGCGGAACGCGGGATTGAAGTGGGTGACCGTATTCACGAACTTGAATTGGGCCAGCCCGCTGGAGGCGGCGGTATAGATGTAGGCCCCATCGCCCTCGGCGAAGTTATCGCTGTTGAAATCCAGGGCATCGTAGGGCGAACCCGTGGTTCCGGAGATGGCGGTCAAGGCGGCCGGGGTCTGGACATCCTTCAGTAGGCTGTCGGCCGTGGCGGAATCCCCGTAGTCCCGCGAAATGTCCAGGGCCCAATTGATGGTGATGGGATCGTCCGCGGCCTCGAACAAGCCGGTCTGGAGGGCGAGCTTTGTACGGCTCAAGTCCAAGCCGCTGCCGGTAAGAGCCTGGGTCGAGGCGCTGGAAATCATGCTGGCGGCGGAGGTAGGGGCGGTCAAGGTGCTCCCGGCGCTCTTGATGCTCATTAGGGCGCCTCCAAAGGAATGGAAGCTCGCGTTCCCGCCCATGCGGCCCCAGCGGCCCGTCGCCGCCGCCCTGGTCGTGCTCCAGGCATCGGTCAAGCCTGTGGAGTACCGGGCCTGGAAATCCAGCCTGGGCTCGTCCATGTCGAAATCGGTGGTCGTCACCTCGTAGCTGCTGAAGATCCGGCCCGTAGGATAGACCGTGAAGCGCTTCTTGAGGGTGATGGTCCCCTGCCCGGTAAGGGTCATGGTGGCCAATATCAGGGACAGGCGGGTGGACGAGCTGTCGACCAAGGTATAGGTAATATCGGCCGGGGAGCTGTATCCGGTGCCGCTGGAGTACACTTCATTGGCGCCGGTATTGTCGAACTTCATATGGGAGATATTGCGCCCGGCCTCGTCCTCCACCCCCGAGAGCTGGGTGGCGGAAGAAATGGCAACGTTGGGGTTTATCGCCGCGGCCTTCCAGGAATTGAACTCGCCGAAGCCGGTATCCGTGACCCGGACGGCCGTAGGACTGGCCCATCCGTCCAGGTCGAGCTCCAGGTACCATTGCCCGCTGGTGGCGGATCCGAAAACGGTGTCGCTGAAATTCTTGATGGCAATCTTGTCGCCGGATGTGGTGGTCATGGCCAGAGACTTCATTTTGGAAGCTTCGCCCATATAGCCGGAGGAGTCGTCATCGTCGACGAACAGGGTCTGGCTGGAGCCGGTGAGCATCCGGTTCATCTGGAGGAGCAGGCTGGTCCCGGAACTGGGAATGGTCCAGAAGCCGACCGTGTCCGCCACGAAGTCCACGTTCGGGGTGAGACGGGCGCCGTTCAGATACACGTACTTCGGGTTCCTGGGGCCGTACCAGTTATCGATTTGGAAAGCCGGTTGCACCCGGGTCTGAGCCGCGCTTTCGTTGAGGAGGGCCACCGCCCGGTTGTTGTTATCCGCCCGCAGGTGATAAGCCCCCCGCGTCTCGCTGAATCCCCGGTGGTAGATGGCCTGCACCAAGTGAGAAGCCAGGGGGAAGTGATAGATGCGCACGTCGTCGATGTCGCCCTTGAAGCTGTTGGCGTCGGCGCCGCTCTTGCCGAACAGGAGGGCGCTGGAGTTGGCCGCGACCGTGACAGCGCTGGTCGAGGCCCCGGCGAGCACGCCGTTCACGTACAGGCTGACCGTTCCGGAGCCCTCCACCACTGCGGCCAGATGATTCCAGGTGTCGGTGGTCAAGGTGGGCGAGGTAACGCTGGCCGCCCCCATCACGAACTTGATTTTGCTCACCCCGGTCTCGCGGCGGAAATACCATCCGTCCGAGGTGGTAAGCCCTTTGCTCATGACATAGCCATCGGCTCCCATGGTGAAGTCGGGCTTGACCCAGAGCATGTAGGTCCGGCCCGCCCCCGCCTCCAAGGCGTCATTGTCCGGCACCGAGGCCACCGAGGAGGTGGTGAAGCGGAGGGCGCCCCCCACCTTGCCGCTGACCCAGGACGTCGAGGTCAAGGTGGTGGCATCGTTGGTGTAGTTGATGCTCTTATCCTTGGCCACCGTGCCGCCGCCATCGTCCAGGGTCCAATGCCCGGCTAGAAGGTCCTGCCAGGACCTTTCATGCAGTAGGGAGCCGGCGGACATGGAGACCGGGGAGGGATTGTAGGCATCGGCGTTCAAGGTGGCGCTCTTGGAAAAATCCAGGCTGCCGTCCCCGACATAGAGGAGGAAATGGTGCTGGCGCTTCATATTCTTGTCGATGTCGGCCATATCCGCGGTTTTGAAGCCCAGACTGTCCAGGGATCCGGCGATGCTGCCGGCCTGGCTCCAGGTCTCGCTGAAATAGCCTCCCCCATCCAGATCCTGGGTCACGGACAGGTGGGCGTCCCGCGTGTCGGTATTAAGGAATCCGAAACCGTTCTTGTAGCTGGAATTGACCGTGCTTACGCCACTCTGGGTCACGGCCGAGGCGGTTCCCAGCTTGAGCGTGTATTGGACCACGTCCACGTCCAAGGTGGTGGAGCCCAGGTTGGCGATCTCGCTCTGGACGTAGACATGGCCGGAAGCGTGTACGGTGTAGCGGACGATCAGGTCCAGGGAAGCGGAGATCGCCAGGCGCTGCTTGATGATGGATCGGGCGCGAGTGCGCTCGAGGAATACCGGGACCAGGGTATTGGAAGTGGCCCCGGAAGCGATAGAGGCGTCGATGCGGACGTCGAAAAGGAGCGAACCCGTGCCCACCAGGTTCGCGGTCGAGTCCCCGGACATATTGTAGAAGCCGGTGATGCCTCCGCCCCGGGCCATGTCCCAGACCAGTTTCCACTTGGTGTTCTTGACGATGACGGTATTGCCCGAGGTGACATTGGTCAGGGTGTCGAAGTCCCCGGTGGGATTGGGGGTAAAGCCCGAGCCCTCGTAGAGCCCGATATCCGGGGCCGTTCCCTGGGGGCGGGAAGTGCCGTAGGGGTCTGTAGGGCTGCGCAGGGCGCAGGCCGCGGCCCCGGAACCATAGGAGGTGGTGCCGGCATCGATGGCCGGCGATCCCGGGAGTAGCTTGAAGGCCTGGCGATCCCCTAGGGTCATATTGTAGAAAAGCGGATCCTTCACGATCTTGTTGGCGTCGGTTTCGCCGGTGACCTCGCGGCCGGAAGTGACCAGATGGAAAAGATTGTTGGAGCAGACGCCCATATCGGCGCTGTTGGTATAGACGCCGTAATCCCAGTTGTAGAGGATGTTGTTGGCGATGGTCCCGTCGGTGGCGCTGGCGGTCACGTTCATGTAGATGCCTTTGGCCGTGGACGCCCCGATGCCTATGACAACGTTGTTGACGATGTTGAAGGAGTTGTCCGAGCTGGCGAGTATGCCGTGGCTGGTGGGCTCGTGGATGAGGTTGTTGGCGATATGCCGGTTATTGGAGCTGCCCGTGAATTGGATGCCGTAGAGGTGCTTCAGGCTGCCGTTATTGTAGATGCGGCAACCTTCCACCCGAATATTGGCGTCTCCGGAACTCATGTAGACGCCGTTGTTGCCGTTCAACCGGCAACGCAGGTCCAGGTTCTTGAGGGTCATGTCGTTGTACAGGATGGCCGTGGCGGATTGCGAGATTCCGTCCGTAATGGTGCCGGAAGCGGCGAGAAGCGCCCGGGAGTTCGGATCGAAGGAGGAGACCACGATGGGCTTGGAGTTCGAGTCGAAGATGCTGTCGGCGTAGGTGCCCGCCATGACGCGGATGATCAGGGAGTCGTTGACGCTGTTGGTTTCGCAGATGGTGGCGCCCGTGGCCCCGGTGATGGTTAACTTGGGCGTGAAGGGGCTGCGGGCCGCGGTGCAGGAATTGCCGTTGTTGCCCAGGGCGGAATCCACGTAAACCGTATCGGTCATGGTGGTGCTGCCGGATTGGACCACGGTATCGGTGGAGGCGGCGCTGAAGGGGCTCCAAAGTCCGGAGGTATTGCGCACGGCCAGGGCGAAGTAATAGGTGCCCGTATAGGTGGCGGGATAGGAGTAGGTCGAATCGGTCTTGGGCAGGAGGACCACCTTGCTCTGCCCCGTAGCGCCCACGCTGTCCGGGGGGCCGGAGTACTTGAGCCAAAGGCCTACGGAGTCGGCGTTCGCGGAGTCGGAGACGGGGGTGGTCCAGGACAGGGAGATGGATCCGCTCCCCGCGACGGCGGTCAGGGTGGCTTTGTTGTTGGGCCCAAGCCGGTTGTTCCAGAAAGTGTTGCCCGTGGCGCGTTGGGTCCCATAAGCCAGCTTCACCCAGTCGTCGGAGCGCTCGACGTTCGAATGCACGGCCTCGTCGATGCTCCCGGAGAGAAAGTAACTGGTGGGCACGCTCGTCCAAAAAGCCAGATTGTCGTACCCCAACCGCCAATACCCGGTGTAACTCTGGGCGGAAGTGGTGCCGGCCTTGCTCATGGCCGCGGCGCCGTCCACGTACAACCGCATTCCATTTGACGAAAGGCGGGCCACGGCATGGTGCCAGAGGTCGTCTTTGTAGGTCGTGGACGTGGAGCAGATGGCCTGGGCGCCCGGATTGACCCCGAAATAAAGCTTGCCCGCGTTCGTCATGTAGATACTGCGATCATAGCTGCCGCTGGCGCCGGTCGCGCTGCTTCCGAAACCCATGATCAGGCCCCCGGTGGTGGTGCTGGTCTTGAACCACGCGGAGATGGTGAAGGTGGAAGGGTTGATGTACGATGTGGCCGTGGAGACGTATTGCGTCGAACCGTTGAAGGTCAAGCCGGTGTCGATAACGGTTCCGGCGCGCGTGGGGGTGGCCTGGGTGGTGCCGTTATTGGCGGAGGCAGTGGCATCGGTCATCGAGGTCAGGGCCTGTTGCAGGTGCCATACGCCTTTGAATCCGTTGGAAGCCTCGAACACGCAAGAGGCGCATTCCCCGTTGGCAACCGCGCCATTGGTGGAGTCGTCGTAGTAGAGGGTGATGAAATCCGTGGCGGAGTTCCCGTTGATTTTAGGGACCTTGACCCAGATTTCCGCCGAATCCTTGGACTTGCTCCACCGTTCCACCTGGTAGTCGAGCCAGGTGACGCCGTCCCCGTCCAGGAAGCGGATATCGTTCCAGTTGTTCTGCACGGCGTCGATGAGGCCGCCGTTGGCGTCGGTAAGGCGCACCAGGAGGGGAAAGTTGTCCACGTCCCCCATCACGTTGGCGCCGGTCTTGGTGGTATTGAAGACGAGCTTCCGGGTGCTCTTGAAGTCGCCGGGGCTGGGGTTCCACAAAGTAGGAGCGGCGCGCTGGCTCTCGAAGGAGAGCTTGGCCCAATCAAAGGAGCGCCTTACCCCGGAAATCCGCATCTCGTCCAAGGTCGCATTGACCCAGGTGGAGACGGCGTCGTCGCCGGCCCCTATGGCGGCGCTGGCGGTATTGCTGCTCGGCTGGGTCGCATTGGTGAAGGCGGCGGCGGAACTGTCGCACTGACCGTTGATGCACAGGTAGAGCATTTTCTGCGTCAAATCGGCCACGGCCATCACGTGATACCATGTGCCGACGACGAAGTTACTGGCACCGGAGGTGGTCTTCAAGGCCTCTACATCGTTGGAACGGGCCTGGGTTTGAAACTTGGGGCCAGTGGTGGTACATAAGTTGATACGGGAGGCGGCGGTTGGCGATGCGCCCGCGATGGAGAAGCTGAAGATATCCTTGCTAATTGCGGTCGAGGCCGGGTTGACCCAACCTTCCAAGGTAACCTTGGCCGCGCTATTGATCCAGCCCACCTGGGTACCCAGGTTGATCGCGTCGTTGGTCCCGTCGAAGGTCTGGCCCTTGCCCACCATGCCGTTGGCCGAGGCGGGTTCCGTCGCCGTTAACTTGGTTCCGTTCCGGCCATAGCCGGTCGCGTCCGCGATGGTAGTGCCGGAGGTCTCGCCCAGGTGCCAGACGCCGGAGAACCCGTTGCCGGAACTGAACACGCAAGAGGCGCATTGACCGTCCGGCACGGTGACGCCTGTCTGCTGATAATACATGGTGATGAAATCAGCCGAAGAGTTTCCATCCACCTGGGGTATCTTGACCCAGATCTCTCCAACATCGTTGGTCTGATCCCAGCGCTCGATCTGGTAATCCAACCAGGTGACGCCATCCCCGTCCAGGAAGCGGATGTCCTCCCCGGCGCTCACGGTGGCGTCGATCAGGGTGGCGTCGGTGAAGCGTAGCAACAGGGGGAAATCAGTCACGTTCCCGGCGACGTTGGCACCCGAGGAGGTGGTGTTGAAGGTGAACCGCTTCGACTTGCTGAAGGAGGCCGTGGTCAGAGTGGTGGTGGAGAAAAGGGTGCTGCTTTCCTTCTGGTTCTCATAGGAGAGTTTTATGAAATCGGCTGAGAGCGCCCCGGCGGTGTTGCCTATGCGCACCTCGCTGATGCGGCCGCGCCATTGGCGGCCGGTGGTCTGGACATCTTCGCCGATTCGGGCGGCATGGGCGGTATTGTCCAGGCTGCCGCCCCCGGTCACCGTGGTGGACGTTCCGTCCTGGACTCCGTTCACGTAGAGCTTGATACTGCTCCCATCATAGATTCCCACCACGTGCTGCCAGCCGCTGTTTGCGCCCGTGGAGGTGATGTTGTCGTCGCCTACGGAAGTATAGGCGGTGCTGCCCTTGGTCCCCGAGAACTCCACGAAATTCGAGGAGGCGCTCCGATTCAACCTCCATGAGGTGTTGCCCTTGGTCACGATAGCCTGGGTAGCCTTATCCAGGGCGTCCACCTTGATCCAGGCCCAAACTGACAGGTTGGTCAGGATGTCGTAGTTGCTCTCGGTGGGCAGGTCCACGTAATCGGTGACGCCGTCGAAGACGGCGGCGGTGCGCGTGACGATGCCCGCGGCATTGGCGACGGTTTTGTTATAGGCCCCATGGTTGGCGACCAGGGCCGCGTCATAAGCCTTGGACTCCGGGGTGTTCAGGTGGAAAACGCTCTTGAAATTGGTGAAGACCGAATCGCTGCGGGCATACGGATTGGCCGTGCAGTAGGAGCAGCCGTAATAGAAGGTGATGTAGTCGGTGGTGGAATTTCCGTCCACCTGGGGCACCTTGACCCATACCTTGCCGGTCTGGTTGGCTTTGTCCCATTCCACCACTTCGAAGTACAGGGCGGAACCGTCTTTGTCCACCACCTGGATGTCAGAGCCGGCGGCGGTGGTGACGGAAAAGTCGACGTTCGCGGAGGTGAGACGCAGCAGGATGGGGACATTGCTCACGTTGCCGGAAACGTTGGCGCCCGAGGACGTAGTGTTGAAATTGAAACGCGTGGATTTGGAGTACGTGGACGTCTGGGCGGCGAAGGTCCAGTTGGTGTTGCCGCCGCCATCCCTACTGTTAAAAGCCCTTCCGGCGGTACCGCCCGAGGCGTTGCTGCCGGCAAGCGAGGCATTTTGCGCCGACAAGGTCCCCGTGACGTTCAAGGTCCAGGACGCCGGGTTCAGGTTGAGCAGGCTTCCGCCTTGCCCCGTGAAAGCGGCATTGCCCGCCACGGTGAGAGTGCGGCCGTTCAGGTTAGCCAAGGAGCTGCTGTTTCCGTTGCTGAGGGTGAAATCTCCGGCGCTGGCGGTGGTCACGTTCACACTGTTGAAGTCCAAGGTGCCGGCGCTCTGGGTAAAGGACAGGCAGGTCAAGGCCGTGGTGGAAAGCTGCAAGGTTCCGGCCCCGGAATGGTTGATATTGGGGAGGGTGGCGCTGGACTTGGGCGTGAGGACCTGGGTGCCGGATGCGGCGGTAAAAGCCAAGGTTCCCGTTCCCGCGGTGACTCCGGTCATGCCGGAGACAAAGGTGGCATTGCCGGTATTGAGGGTCAGGGTATAGGAACCGAAGTCGAATGTGCCAGTATAGCCGGTGAAGTTGATGCTGGCAGCTTCCTGGGAGGCGGAAAGGGTGGCGTTGGCGTCCGGTCCGAAGCTGCCGCCGCCTGTACCGGCGAAGGACAGGATGTTGTCGGTGGCCAACATGTTGGTGCCGGCCTGGAAGTCGTCGAATACCGCGGTGCCGGTGGTCCCGGCGGAGCCAGAGACCATGAAGAGGGATACTTGGGAGTTGGCATCGGTACTCTGGGGCGTTTGGGCCGTACCGACCTGGGTCCAGGCATTGGCCACGGCGGTCCGGTAGAATGCGGAAATGGCCGTGCCGTTCTTGACCATGCGCAACCAGATCGGGAAGGAGTTGGATCCGGAAGAGGCGAATCCGCTCATCTGACCGACTGTACCCCCCACATCGTATTCGAAACTGGCGACTCCGCTGGATTTCACGCTCATAGTGGCAAAGCCCCCGCTGCCCAGGGCGGTGATGTCATCGGCCAGGAGAATTCCGGCCTTGCCTTCGGAGGCGTTAAAGCTCGCCACCGAAGTAACCTTCACGGATACGTCGAAGCTTCCGGTAAGGTCGCTGCGCTGGACGGCCACGAATTCGGTGACATCCCAGACCTTGGCTCCCTGGCCGGTCAGGGTCAACTGATCAGCATTGGTGGTGAGACTGGCCGCGCCTCCAGATGCATTGTCATAGTCCCGGAAGGTCCAGGCCGACCCCAGCGCGTCGTCGGTAAAGTCGTCGTCATTGGACGTCGCGGGTCGCGCGCCGGTTCCATTCGCATTGGCGGTCCAGTTGTACGCTTTGCTGAAATCGGTGCTGGAGGTGAGGACGTCGTTGCGGTTCCAGTAATAGGTGGCGCCGACGGTGGACCCGAGAGCCAGGTTCGCCAAGGCCAGAGACCTGGCATGCAGCGCGGACGCCGTCAGCAGGAATACGACCGCCAGGCGGATGAACAAACTACTAGTACCCATGCAACTGCGTTTCGGGGTGGCAGGGCGCGGACCCTGGACCCGTCCCTTTCTCTTGAGGCTACCGTAATTGTATGCTTTGGCGGCCCGACGCTTCCATAACAATGGACGGCGGCAGCGTCCGATGACCGAAACCGTTATAGGATTTTGACTTTTTTTGGGCTGCGAAAGGACTTGAAAACGGAACCGATCCGTGGATCCTTGAGGTCGGCTGAATTAGTCTCGCAGCGCATGCTGCGAGGACGGCGGGTCCTACCGCCGCCCGCCCATGATCATCACCGGGTCATGGACGCCCAGGTCGCCCTTCAGGGGGTTCTCTGCGCCTTGCGCGCATACCGGCGAGGTTCAGAGGGTAACGGCCAGCAAGACCGCGGCTAGGGCTGGGTTAAAATGGAAGGTCATAAATTCCCCTTACTTCCCACCGCTTTGCGCCGGAGGTCGCGGTGTTCAGCGGCTCGAAGGGATTCCCCCTGCCCAACGCATCCGAATGGTCGATCCGTTTTCGGACCGCAGGGTCAGGACCTTGGGGCCGAATTCCCGCAGGCACCGGATCTTATCCCCATCCAGCGTATTGCTGCCCACCTGCGCCGGGATATCCCACTCGCCCAGCAGTTTGCCATCCAGGGTATGAATGGAAAACCGGACCTTGCCGCTCCTGGGGGCGATGAAGGAGAACCTGCCGTCCCGGGCTTGCAGGGCGAAGCCGGCAGCCTGCACCGGTCCCAGGGAGGTTGTCCCCGGAGTGAAGGGGTAATACAGGGTCGCCTGGTAGTCGGTGGCGAGCTTGTCAAAGGCTTCGAGGTACTTGTTGCCTGTCGCTTTGCCGTCAGTACTTGTAAAGATGGGAACCTCATAAAAGGTCGGCTCCCACAGGAAGCCTCCCATGCCCATCTGGTTCGGGACTTTGAACATCACGTCATTGACCAGGGTGGTCTTATCGGCCACGTATTCCAGGCTGACCACCGGACGCTTGGTTTTGGTGACGGTCTGCGGAAACATATCCCGCCAATCCCCGCCGTTATTGGTAGTGCCGTAGGTGGAGCCCCCGATGATGTCGAAGTCCACGTTGTTCTTCAGCAACCCGTCCACCCATTGCTGGAAATTCCCGTCCGGACGCGGCCGTCCGTGCTGCATCACCACCTTGATGGCGGGGTCCACTTCCCGCACGGCCTTGACTCCCGCATTGACCAGGGCCGCGAAGCGGGGCCAGTCGGAGGTGCAGACGCCGGACATGCAGGAGTTGATCTCGTTGCCCACCTGCACCCAATCGGGTCGGGTGCCTTGGGCGACCAGGGCCTGCAAGCTGCGCTTTACGTGGCCATAGGCGCTGTCCTGCATTTCCTTGTCGCTCTTGCCGGACCAGGAGGAGGGCACCTTCTGCACCCCGATGGAAGCCCAGGTATCGCTCATGTGGAAGTCCAGCAGGAAGTTCATCCCGGCGCCCCGGATGCGCTTGGCCATTTTCATCGTCTCTTCTAGGCCGCACCAGTTCTTGCCGGGGGAATAGCCGCCGGTAGCGGAAGGATTGACGAAGATACGCAGGCGGATGAAGTTGAACTTATGGTCCTTCAGGATCACGAACAGGTCCTTCTGCGCGCCCTTGTCCCAATAAGTGGTGCCGCGGTCTTCAGACTGCGGAAGCCCGGAAATGTCCGCGCCGATGATAAAGGGGCGGCTCTGCGCGGCCCCGCACAAAAATAGGACCGCCGCGGAAATCAGTAAGGATCGCCTCATAAAAGGACTCCGACTAAATTCTCAGGGAATCGCGATTCTCCGGACAAACGATTCATTTCCCTGGCTTACCTTGACCACGTACACGCCGCGCGGTTTGTCCTTGAATTCCATCTTCGGTTGTAGCCCGGTTCCGATGGCCATGACCCTGCCTCGCGCATCCGCGACCGTCACCCGGGATT
>JBDSIO010000460.1:0-8197 GCA_039917895.1 Fibrobacteria bacterium
TACGGACCAACCCAATCGTGCTTAACATCTTGGCGAGCTTGTGGGTGACCTGGAAGTAATATTCCGCGGGCCCGCCATCGTGATTCTTGGGTTTGTAAATCGGGAGCGTGACCACGGCGGTGCCGTCTGCCTGCGCATGCCCTTCGCCCTTGCAAATCGATTCCGGTCCGGAGGGTGTTTTAACGAACAGCTCCACTTGAACCCGGGTGATGTCCTTTTTCTCCTTAGGCAACGCAACCTGAACGGAAACTTCCGCCTCCTGCTGAAACAGGGTATCGGGTTCGATCCATTTTGGATCGGATAAGACGGCTGTCTCTTCTTTCGGCTTGTCTTCAGTGGGAGGAGGATCGAGGCTTGGGATTTCCAGAAGTTCGGGAGGCGGTTCCGGGTTTTTCAGGGAATCGGCCTGCTGGCGGGCCGCCACGGTATCTCGTGCCGATTTGCCCAGGCCCCCACCCTTGCCCTGGACCAGCGAACTATCCGCGCTGCTGGGATGTGCATCCGGAGTATTCCCGGCGGTGATGGAGAACTTCTGCATTTCCTTATTCCCGGGACCACGTAAAAAATTATCAGCTATGGGTGTTCCTAAGTGATGGAGAAGCGGCGATTCCGTACGGAGGCCGGACGTTAGTCGTGGCTGGCCGTGGTATCGTAAAGGGGTAAAGGTAAGAAAAGGGTCTGAGGGTCCGATGTGATGGGGGACACAATCAGGCGCACAGTCTGCACGGTTGGGCCGTGGTCTTTTGGGCTATTTCATGCCAAGTCGAAAACTAGAACCTCCCCACCGGCCTTCGAGGGCCAAAAGGGGAAAGGGTCCGGAAATGAAATTTAAAAAAGCGCATAAATGAACGGCGCAATCACCCCCGACTGCCCGGCCACAATCAATATCCCCATCAACCCCAGCATCAGCAGAATAGGCGTAAGCCACCATGCCTTCCGCACCTTCAGAAACCCCCAGATGTCCGCGACTAGACTGCGATTCTTGGCCATGGCCCCTCCCCCGACGGATATCCGCCTCTAAGTATCCGCTCTTCGCGTGCGCCGGTCAGTCCCCGGCTACGGCGTCGGCGTCCCATTTGTCGGCGGGGTTGTCTTCCCGCACAATGAGCGCGTCTTCGAGAAACAGGCAGTCGATGCCGGTGCCCATCATGCAGCGGTAAGCGTCCTCCGGGGAGCATACGATGGGCTCGCCGCGAATGTTGAAGGACGTGTTGACCAGCACGGGGATTCCGGATAGTCGGCCGAAGTCCTTGATCAGATCATAATATAGCGGATTTGTTTCGCGGCGCACGGTCTGGAGGCGTCCGCTGCCGTCGACGTGGGTCACGGCGGGCAGGCGCTCGCGCCATTCCTTGCGGATGGGGTAGACCATGAGCATGAAGTCGGCCGGGGTTGGGAGCGGCAGATCGCATTCGAAATAGGTTTCGGCGTCGTCGGCGCAGACGGCTGGGGCGAATGGGCGGAAGGCTTCGCGATGCTTGACCTTGTCGTTGAGGATGGCCTGCATGTTCGGCAGGCAGGGGTTGGCGAGGATGCTGCGCGCGCCCAAGGCGCGGGGGCCCCATTCCATGTGGCCCTGGAACCAGCCGACCACGCGGCCGGCCTGGAGCAAGCGGGCGGCTTCGGCCAGCAAGGCCTCGCGGGAGGGGAAGCGGGTATGTTTGATGTTGCGCGTGGCCAGAAAGGCGCCGACCTGTCCGGGCGTGTAGGCGGGGCCTAGGTAGGCGTGGTCCAGGCGCCAGGCGCGGGGTTGGGCTAGTACGGAGCAATGGGCCTGTAGGGCCGCCCCCATGCTGCTGCCGCCGTCTCCGGCGTTGGGTTGGATCCAGACGCTTTTGAATCCGGTTTGGCGCAGGATGCGGCCGTTGCATACGCTGTTGAGGGCGACGCCGCCGGACAGGACTACGTTTTCGCAGCCGGTTTCCTTGCGGGCGTGGCGCAGCATGCCCAGCACCACGTCCTCGGTGATCCTCTGCACCGCGGCGGCGATGTCATGGTGGCGCGGGAGCAGTTCCGCTTCGGGTTTACGGATGTCGCCTTCAAGCAAACGGCAGAGTTTTTCCGAGGGCATGCGGTCCGAACGCTGGTAGGCGAAATAACCCATGTCCAGGCAGTAGCTGCCGTCAGGCTTCAGGTCGATGACCTGGCGCAGTTTGGCGTAGTAGGGGTTGGCGGCCCCGGCTTGGGGGGAGCCGCCTTCGGCGGACCGGTCCATGCGGCCGTAGGGGCTAAGGCCCATCACTTTGTATTCGGAGTTGTTGACCGTGAAGCCCAGGTAGGCGGTGATGGATGAGTAGAGCAGGCCCAGGGAATGGGGGAAGCGGATGTCCTTTAGCAGTTCTACGGCCGAGTCGCGGCCTATGCCGTAGGCGGTGGTGGTCCATTCTCCCACGCCGTCCACGGTGACGATGGCGGCTTCGCGGTAGGGGCTGGGCAGGAAGGCGCCGGCGGCGTGGGACAGGTGGTGGTCGATGTAGGCCACGTCGCCACGGTAACCCAGGCGTTTCCGTATCACCGAGCGTACCCTAATCTTTTCCGAGAGCCAGGAGGGCATCGCCATCTGGAAGGTCTTGAAGCCCCGGGGGAAGTTCTCCAAATGGGAGCGGAGGATGCGTTCGAATTTGACGAAGGGTTTTTCGTACCAGGCCACCAGCGACAGGTCCGCGACCGTGATGCCCTGGCTTTGCAGGCACCAAGTGATCGCGTGAATGGGGAAGCCGGGGTCATGCTTGAGGCGGCTGAAGCGTTCCTCGTCGGCGGCCGCTACGACCACGCCATCCTTGAGCAGGGTGGCGGCTGCGTCATGGTAATGGCAACTGAGACCGAGGATGTAGATGGACGGGTTAGTAGGGGCGGTAATAGGCATCAGCGTCCTGTTTCCCGACATGCAAATCCCGCCAATAGCTCGACGGCATGGTTGGGTCAACCCCGGTAGCCGCCGCCGGAACCGATTTTTTAGCGGCCGGCCGGGAGCCCGGCTTTCCGGAGGACTCCTTGCGCATGAAGAGTGAAGTGAGGCCGATCCCGATGAAATAGGCTATCGAGAGGAAGATGAAGTTGTTGAAACCGGCGGTTCCCTTGAAGAACAGGGCCAGGCCGCGCAACTTTTGCCTGTAAATGTAGCGGAACAGGCCTTGATTCGCTGGCGCCGCGGGAAGGGCGCCTTCGTTGAGCCAGCGCTGGATGAGATGGCCGGATAAAGAAATAATTATTGCCGCGATGGCGTAGGGGAGAGGTCGGGAAAATCCGGGTCCAAGGCCCATGGGGCGCGTGGCGACCAACAGGGCCAAAGTGAAAACCGCCCAGCCGGCCGCGAAACCGCCCGCCCGCGCAAGGGTTCCAAGGATAAATCGGGCCGTCATGCTAAGAAGTATATCCAGTCCGGATGCCGGTGGCAAATAAGTCCGCGTGGATCGCCGGGCTGTCGCGGCCTTGCGGCGTTGGTGCGGTGCGGGGATGTGAATTATTATGTTAAGCAGACCCTAGGAGCCTTGCAATGCCATCGATCAATCTAGACTGGAAAAATCTCGGATTCGCCTACCTGCCGACAAACGGCTTCGTACAGGCCGATTTCGCCGACGGCAAATGGGGCCCGCTTGTCGTCAAGCAGGATCCCTATATCCCCATGCACATCGCGGCCAACTGCCTGCATTACGGCCAAGCCTGTTTCGAAGGACTCAAAGCCTTCACGACCAAGTCCGGCGCCAAGGCGCTGTTCCGTCCCGAGGCCAACGCCCATCGTTTGCAGCTCTCGGCCGATCGCATTCTGATGGAAGCGCCGACCACGGAGATGTTCGTGGAAGGCTGCCGCATGGCCGCGGAGATCAACAAGGATTTCATTCCGCCTTATGGCACCGGCGCCAGCCTGTATCTGCGTCCTTTGCTGATCGGCACGGAGCCCACTGTAGGCATCAAGGCTTCCAGCACCTATACCTTCATCGTGCTGGTGACCCCGGTGGGCCCTTACTATAAGGAGGGCTTCTCGCCCGTGGACGCCATCGTGCTCGAGGATTACGACCGCGCAGCGCCCAAGGGAACCGGCCGCGCCAAGATGGCGGGCAACTATGCCGCCAGTCTCAAACCCGGAATGGTCGCCAAGAAGATGGGCTATCCCATCGTGCTCTTCTCCGATCCCAAGGAGAACAAGTACGTGGACGAATTCGGCACCTCCAACTTCCTGGGCATCACCCCAGACGGATATTACAAGACTCCGGAGTCCGGATCCATCCTGCAAAGCATCACCAACGACAGCCTGCAAGTGTTGGCCAAGGAGATGGGCCTGAAGATCGCTCGCGGCCCCATTCCCCTGGAGACGCTGGACCAGTTCTCGGAGGTGGGCGCTTGCGGCACCGCCGCCGTGATCACCCCCGTGCATTCCATCCAATACCGGGAACGCAAGTTCACGTTCGGAGAGAAAGGCAAGGCGGGGGCCACCCTGACCAGGCTGTACCTTGCGCTGCAAGGCGTGCAGTACGGGGAAGTGGCCGACACCCATGGATGGTTGACTCCGGTCTAGCCGATAAGCCCATAATGGAGCCATGAGTCAGATCAATTCCGGGATCCGGCGGCTTTTGGCTTTCCCCGCCGCCTATGACCTGTTCCAGGATCTGGTCGGCGCGCGGGCGCTCCGCCAGCGGTGGATTAGGGATTGCCTCAAACCCTTTCCCGGCGCGCGCATTCTCGACATCGGTTGCGGCACCGCCGAAATCCTCCCTCTGCTTCCCGAAGACGTCCGCTATACCGGTTTCGATATGAGTCCGGCGTATATTGGAGCGGCGAAGAAGCGCTATGGGGGGCGCGGTAACTTTACCTGTGAAAGCGTAGTTGTCTTTGGTCAGGAGAGTCCGGCGGGAACGGTACGCGGGTTGGCGGCGGCATCGGGCCTTGGGGTGGCTGTGGCTTCGTCTCCGGAGCCCGTTAACGGCCAATTCGACATCGCCATGGCCTTCGGCGTGCTGCACCACCTCGACGATCAGGAAGTTCACAAGCTATTCGCCGGCGCGCGCAAGGCCTTGAAACCCGGGGGCCGGATGGTGACCATGGATCCTTCCTTTGTCGCGAATCAATCCCCCTGGGCCCATTTCATGGTCTCGCGGGATCGCGGACGCAATGTGCGCCTACCGGATGCTTATGCCGCCCTCGCCCGTGATGCCTTCTCGCAAATCGGAGTATCGACCTGGCACAACGCATTGCGCATGCCCTATGACCATGCGATCCTGGAATGCCGGAATTGAGTAGCGGTCTGTTTTCGGCCTTGCCCTGGGATTCCGGCTTTTTCGGATTCCCCACCGCGCGCATTTTACCCGCTGCTTTGGACGAAGCGGGATTGCGCGTTGCGTTGGAAACGATGGCCAAGGTTGATACGCAGCTGGCGTATTGGAACGTGGCTCCGGAGGATGCGGTGAGCAACCGCGCCGCGGCGACTTGCGGAGGATTTCTCGCCGACGTTAAAACCACCTATGCCATCGAACCTCCGGTTTCGGATAGCAACCGTATCCGCTGCACCGTCGCGCCGGTAGCAGGCGGGGTCGGGACTCCCGCTTTATACGCTCTGTCCGAAGAGGCCGGAAAATATTCCCGCTTCCGCGTCGATCCGGAGTTCCCTCCCGCCCTGTTCAGGGCGCTATACGTGGAATGGATGCGTAAATCCCTCTCCGGCGAAAAGGCCGACGCGGTGCTTTCGGCCAATGAAGGCGGAACGCCATTCGGCATGGTGACGGTGCAGGCCAAAGATGGGCTGGGCGCTATCGGCCTGGTGTCGGTGGCTCCGGGCCATCAGGGACGGGGGTTCGGGACTTCGTTGATACAGTCCGCCTTGCGGTGGTTTTCCGATCGGGGTTGCCGGAAGGTCGAAGTCGTGACCCAGGAAAAAAATGCGGAAGCCTGCAGGTTGTATGAACGCAATGGTTTCCGGCTGGCGGAAAAGGTGAATGTCTGGCATTTCCGGCCGAAGGCATTTTCCCAATAGTTTCTCAATAGCTTCACAAAAGCTTCTCAAGGCCGCGTGGAAGCATTTCATGCCGGACTTGGCGGCGCTTTTTAGGCGGTTTTTCCGAAAAACTCCCGGATCGCCGTGATCACCCGGTCCTGTTCCGCCGCCTGCAGGTCGTAGAACAGAGGAAGCCGAAGGATGCGCGCGCTGCACGATTCCGTCACGGGATACATGCCTTCGCGGTAGCCCATTTTCTGGCCCATGGGGGAGCTATGCAGGGGGATATAATGGAACACCGCCATGATGCCGCGCACGCGCAGGTATTCCATCAAAGCGTCGCGGGCGGCCCCGTCCTGCAAGAGCAGGTAGAACATGTGCGCATTGTGTTCCGCATAGTCGGGAATGACGGGCAGGCGGATATCGCCCGATTTTTCCAGCGGCTTCAGGGCGTCCAGGTAATAGCGCCAGCAGGCGAGGCGGCGGCGCGTGATTTCTTCGGCCTGTTCGAATTGGGCATAGAGGAAAGCGGTCACCAGTTCGGACGGAAGGAAGGAGGAACCGGTGTCCACCCAGGTGTATTTGTCGACCAAACCGCGGAAGAACTGACTGCGGTTGGTGCCTTTTTCCCAGATGATTTCGGCGCGCTCGACCAAGGCGGGATCGTTGATCCCCAAAGCTCCGCCTTCGCCTGAGATGAAGTTCTTGGTCTCGTGGAAGCTGAAGGCGCTCAAGGCGCCGAATCCGCCCAGCGCCCGGCCCTTGTAGTAGGCGCCGATGGCGTGGGCCGCGTCTTCCACCAGGATCAGCTTGCGGTCCCGGCACATTTTCATGAACGCGTCCATCTCGCAGGCCACGCCCGCGTAGTGGACCACGCAAACGGCCTTGGTGCGCGGCCCGATGCGCGTGGAGACGTCGGTGGGATCCAGGTTCAGGGTGTCGGGCCGGATGTCGGCGAAGACCAGGCGGGCCCCGCGCAGGTGGAAGGCGTTGGCGGTGGAGACGAAGGTGTATGAGGGCAGGATGACTTCATCGCCCGGTTCCACCCCGCATAGGATGGCGGCCATTTCAAGCGCCCCGGTGCAGGAGGCCGTCATCAGGGCTTTGCCCACGCCATAGCGGGTTTCCAGGAACTCCTGGCATTTCTTGCCGAAGGCGCCGTTACCGGCCAGATGCCCGCTCAACACCGCCTGGGAGATGTGGTACAGCTCGCGGCCGGCGATGAAGGGCTTGTTGAAAGGGATGGGCGGAAGCTGGGAGGGCGATTGGCTTTCCATCAACCGGCTCCATGGGGATGGAAG
Organism: Fibrobacteria bacterium; assembly: GCA_039917895.1. Taxonomy (GTDB): domain Bacteria; phylum Fibrobacterota; class Fibrobacteria; order UBA11236; family UBA11236; genus Chersky-265. Next base: position 7,231 of record JBDSIO010000460.1, read on the forward strand.
GCCGCGCCCTGGGCCCCCACGGTGGATTCCACCACATAGGTGGGCTTTGCCATGGATCGGGAATGCATGCGCGCCAGGTATTCGCCGATCACGCCGAGGGCGAACAGTTGCGCTCCTGAGAAGATGGCGATGATGGACGCGAGGAAAGGGAAGCCGGGCACGCTGCCGCCGAAGAACAGGAAGCGCCCCACCACGTAGGCCAGGATCATCCCGCCCAGGATGGTGAAGGCGAACCCCACCCAGCTGGCGAGCCGCAGGGGCAAAGTGCTGAAGCCCGTGACCATGTTCAAGGCATGGGTGAGCAGTTTGCGCATGGTATAGTGGGACGTGCCGAGGGCGCGAACCTCGTGGCGCACGGCGACGGCGGCGAAGCGGGTGGTACCCCAGGTGAGCAGCACGTCGATGGACAGGAACGGACTGTGGAAGCGCTCGAAGGCGAGGCGAAGGCGGGTGCGGAAAACGCGGAAGGCGCTGACCTTGCGGGCGGTAGCCGCGCCCATGGCGCCTTGCAGCACGAACTTGGTCACCACCGAGGCCATGTCCCGCAAAAACCCATGGCGCTCGTGATCGGGCGTCCCGTAGACAACGTCGAAGCCTTCGTGCAACTTCGCCAACATGGCGGGGATTTCTTCCGGCGGGTTCTGCAAATCGTCGTCGATGGTGATGATGATGTCTTTTGTGGCGCAGCGGATGCCGCACAGCAGGGCGTTGTGCTGGCCGTAATTGCGGCTGAGCCGAACGGCCTTGATGCGCGGATCCTTTAGGGCCAGTTCGCGGATATACTCCCACGATCCGTCCTGCCCCCCGTCTTCCACCAGGATGAGTTCGAAGTCCGGGCCGATGGCGGTCATGCAGGCCGTAAGGCGTTGATACAGATGAGGCAGGCTTTCCAGGCTTTTGTAGATGGGTACGATGACGCTATGGCCGGGATCCAGGTTCACCTCGCCATTATAATCCTTCCTGATGA
>JBDSIO010000461.1:0-7520 GCA_039917895.1 Fibrobacteria bacterium
TCATTACGGATTTCATAAACAGCGTAAATTCTATTACGAAGACGTCCTTAAAAAATACCACTCGAACGTCAATGTTCAGGAAGACGATCTCAACAACATCGCCATCGAGGTCACGGACACCAACGGCCAGGTGGCGGCGGACATAGCGAACTACATTGTCTATCAACTCGACAGCATCAGCTTCCAGATTTCCAACGAAAGCGCCCGGGGATCGCGAATCTTCTTCGAGGCGCGGCTGGGCCTAATCCGACATGTGCTCGACAGCACCCATCATGCATTGGCTGATTTCCAGGTGAAGAACAACTTCATCGATCTGGAGTCCCAGGTCAAGGCCACGGTGGAGGCATTGGCGGGCATTGAAGCGGAAGCCATGGCCACGGACATCCAAGGCGAATTGCTTTCGAGCAGTTTCGGCAACAATTCCCGCATGGCCGAGATCAAGCGCAAAAAACAGGTGCTCGACAGCCGCCTTAAATCCTACATGCAGAAAGGGAGCGGCAACCTGGTCCTGGCGCTGGAGAAGACGCCGGAACTCAGCATCCAATACACCTACCTCTACCGCGATGTGAAAATCAATGAGACCCTGTATGCTTACATCCTGCAGATGTACGAACAGGCCAAGTTCCGGGAAGCCAATAATTCCCCGGTGGTGACAATCCTGGAACCGGCCAAGCCCGCCCAGAAGCGGACCAGCCCCAAACGAAGCCTGATTTGCATACTGGCTTTTTTCGCGGGCTTGACGCTTCTGTCGTCCTGGGTCCTGGTTTCCCACTGGTATCGTCAACTTCGGGAGACGGGATCGGATAGCTACTTCAAACTACAAAAACTGTTCACCCACTTCCGTCCGTCGCGATGACCTGGCTCTACCTGGCGATTCTGCTCGTCACGGTAGGCACCGCCCTCTACCGCGGCGGGGATCTGTTGTCTCCCGCACGCGTCTACATCGCCCTGTACAGCCTGCTGCTGGCCCTGTACTCCCTTAAACTCAGCAAATTGCAAACGCCCTGGTCCGCATCCTCGCACCTGCTCTTCTGGGGCGCGAACGCCATGTTCGTATCCGGCGCATTCCTGGCCTTGCTCATGCGGAAGATCAAGTTTCCCGGCTTCCGGTTGGAATTCGGCCGCATCCGCGCCTGCCTCGTCTCCGATGCGGCCGGAATGGATTGGCAATGGTTTTACCGAATATTCCTGATCTGCGTGTGCGTGTATCTGGCGAGCTTCGCCATCTCGGCGGCATTGACCGGCGGCATCCCGGTCTTCGCGAAGAAACCCGACGATGCGCGCCTCGCGTTTTTCAGCGCCACCGGACTGACCAACTATGGCATGTTCTTCGGGCCGATGGCCTTGATGCTGGGCATGGAAATGCTGATCTTCTCGCCCAAGACGGAGCGATTGAGGCGCAGGGTGATGATCCTGGGCGGGATTGTGCTATTGCTTTACATATCGCTCGTGACGCGCTACGACATCTTCCGTTTCTTGATCTATTCCGTGGCTTTGTACCATTACGGAATCAAGCCGCTGCAGGCCAAACACCTGGCCATGGGCGCCTTCGCAGTCTTGGGGATATTCATGATCGCATTTCTGGTGCGAATCAACTCCGACTCCATCGAAACATTCAACGAAATGGTCAAGGTTAGAATGCCGGCAAACCTGGCGTGGGCATCGGGCATTTACGCCTACATCGCAAACGATTTCTGGAACTTCGATTACGCGATCCGGAAATTCGAGGACGGGGTCGGCCAGTATCCCCTCCAGTACGGATTCTCGCTGGTGCGCGCGCCTCTGTACTTGCTTCATTTGGAAGGGGGCATTGAAAGCGCCTTCGGATTCGACACTATCATGAATGAATCCTCCATCAAGCTCAAGGGATTCAACACCATCATTTACGTCTGGCATTTCTACAAGGATTTCGGCGCCATCGGAGTTTACCTGATTACCCTCGCGTTCGGGCTGGTTATATCGTTTTACTACCAGAACACCATACTGCGCCCGACGGTCTTCCGGGTCTCCATGTGGGCTTTGGCTCTTCCGGCGATCGTACTATGCTACCACGCCCCTCTATGGGAGCTATGGTTCTTCTACATGAATATCCTCGTGATGCTCACCGCCCACCGCAAGATATCCCTCACTTGATCCTATCGGGGAGTCCGCCTTGCGCGCGTCTTTCTCGCGATATACAAATCCTCGACGCCACGAATGGTGGAGCGCACCGCATCCACCGTCCAGCCGGCCCGGCGGAACGCTTCCCGGAAGAATCCTTCCTGGTACCCCATCTCAAGCCAACCCCAGACCCGGGTGTAGTAAAGGGAATTCCCGTCCAGCCGCATGCCCCAGGGATATGGCATGACCGGCGAACGGGAAGGGAATATCGGTTCATCTGCGAAATAGACCTTTCCGTGATCGGCGATAATCCGATCGAGGTATCCGATCATGGCGACGGGATTGTGGCAATGGTGGAAACAGCCGACGAAGACGGCGGCGTCGAATCTTTCCCCGGACGCCTGCGCGAATTCCACCATATCCGACTCTACGATGCGGACGGAGCGGCCATGCAGCTTAGCGCGGTACCGGATCAGGTCGATGGAAGGCTTATTTACCTCCACCGCGGTCGTTTCGAAACCCATCATGGCCAAGTGCATCAGCGTGTTTCCCCAACCCGGACCGAACTCCACCACCTTGGCTCCCGGCGGCAAGACCATGTTCCGGATGAGGAAGCCATGGGATAAAAGCTGATCGCCTACGTACACTCCCGATTTCGTACTGTACGGAAAAAAATCATCCTTCATCGATTCGAAATCGAATGGGGTGGATTCGTTGTCGGTGTGATAGGATTTCTTGGCGATCCGGGAATACAAGCGCTTTTGCGCGGCGGTGTATCCGGCCGAAAACGGATCCAGGGAAAAATCGGCGTCCGCCGGCGGCTTCAGGTAGATGCGCAGAAGTTTCGCCATGATTTCCGGATTCACTTCCCGCTCACCGCCTAAAGCCGCGAGAAAGCAGGCATCCAATTCGTTGATGTCTTCCAGTCCGCGGACTCCGCGTAACTTGAAGGCCAGCGCGTTCAATAACGGGGATTTGCGGGCAATCGCACGCAACAATCCCGTCGCATGCGGATGCAGGGCCATCAGTCGCCCTTTTCGGTATGCGTGGAAATCAGGGAAAGGAACTCCCCACTTATTTTTTCCAAGGAGAATCTCTCCACTACGGTTTCGCGGTTGCGTATTAAGGCCGAGGTCGTCCCGGAATCGTCCCAGAACCTGGCGCAAGCTTCGACTAGCGTTTCGGCATTATCAGCCAAAGTCAGATTCAATGATTCCAACCCTTCGCCTCCGAGGGACGTGGTGAGGATGGGGCGACCGAACGCGGCGGCCTCAATCAGTTTCGTACGCATGCCCCTCCCAGTGCGAATGGGGTTGATCAGCAGATGGATGTCTGAGTAGAAGCCTCGCAGGTCGGGAGGATTTTCCCGGATTTCGATCCAATCCCTTGCGGACGCTTCACCCTTGGCCCACTCGGGGATGCCCTTTCCCGCGACCAGAAAGGTAACCTCCGGGCATCGCGCTCTGATGGCTGGAGCAAGGGTCCGCAACAACCAAGTCAACGCATCCAGGTTCGGAGGATGGGCGAAATTTCCGAGGAAGCCTATGACCCTGCCGGTTTCCTTGATCGGCAACATCGGATACTCTTCCATCGGTATCCCGTATTGTATGATGCTTGACTCCAAATCCGGGAAATACGTCTTCATTACGTCTATTTCCTGCGCGGAGATTCCGATGAAGCGGGATATCCGGGCCATCAGCGGACGATAATAAGAGACAGTTTGCCGGAACCGGTACCACTTCCAGAATTTCTTGATCGGATTCCACTGGGCAATCGATTCCATCCGGAACTGTTCGAAAAGCAGATCGTCCTCGATATATAGGATCGGAACGTCCGTATCGGCCAGATAACTGTGCAGGTAGGTCAAAGCCCATGGGAATGCGAGCACAATGGCGTCGAACCGCTTCCCTTCCATGAAGCCGCATATCTGCGCATCGTAAGAAGCGATGAAGGTCCGTCGATCGGCAGTTGTGCGCACCAGGCGTTCCGCATAGTCCGGGAACTCGGCGCCGGGAACCATGAGAAAATCCTTGAACTCCGAGGGAGCCGCCGCGCCGAGAGTCCATTCGCGGCATGCATCCATGCAAATCACAGAAAGCTCCGTGCGGCGCGACCATTCGCGGGCGAAATAATAGAGACGTTTGGACCCGCCGAAGCGGGTCTCGGGAAACAGGTAAAAGGACGATATGAAAAGGAGCCGCACCTTATCCGCCAATCGGACCTAAAACTACAAAATTGCTATTTTCCACACACCATGGGCTACCCAATCTACCTGGATCGCAAGAACTATCCGAGCTACAAGCGCTGGTTGAGCGAGCAGGAATACCATCTCCTCAAAAAGGTGATCGTACGGTTGCTCCGCCCCTACGCCCGGCCAGACGCCAAGCTGCTCGATCTCGCCTGTTGGGATGGCGCGCCTACGGCGCACTACGGGCAGGAACTTGGCATCAAAGATCTACATGGGCTGGATTTTTTCGACACCCAGATCGAAAAGGCCCGAAGCATCGGCGTCACAGTGGCCAAATGCGATCTGGAGGCATCGGCCTTCCCTTATCCCGACAACACCTTCGATCTGGCCGTGGCCAACCAGGTATTCGAGCACCTCAAACAAATCTACCGCCCCTTGAGCGAACTGCACCGCGTGCTGAAACCGGGCGGCGTTCTCGTGTTCAGCGTGCCGAACCTCGCATCGCTCCATTGCCGCCTGCAACTACTGTTCGGGCGCCAACCCAGCACCATCCAATTGTTTGAAGCACATGTCCGGGCCTTCACACCGAGCTCACTCCATTCATTTTTGACCTTCAACGGATTGTTCAGCATCCGAGAATTCACCGGTTCAGGGTATTATCCCTTTCCGCCCGCCGTTTCGGAACGCCTATGCCGCATACTCAAGGGCACGGCAGTGTTCCAGCTCTTCGTGCTCCGCAAGGAGAAGACCGGGGTAGCTGATTGGCAAGAGGAAATCTTGCGGCGGGAAGTGCAGACTACGTTTTGATCGCGTCGCGATAGGCCTGTAGGGTAGCTTCGGCGGTACGCTGCCAATCGAAGCGCTTGCAGTTGGCAAAGCCAGCTTCGCGGATCTCCCGGAACCTCGCCGGATCCGTGACGGCTTCGCTTAGCAGGCCCACCAGTCCTTCCAGGTCCCGGGTCGCAAAATAGCGGGATCCCTCCCCCCCCACTTCACGCAGAGAGGAATTGTCGGCAGATACCACCGGACACCCTTGGGACTGGGCCTCCAGAATGGGGAGGCCGAAGCCTTCGTAGACCGAAGGGAAAATGAGGCATTCGGCGCGCAGGTACCGCCCACGCAATTCCTCTTCCGAGAGATAACCCAGGAATTCCACATGCGCTACAACACCCAGTTTTTCGATCAGTCGCGGCAGGCCCGTGAGCTTCCAGCCGCGCGCGCCCACCACCGAAAGGATCTTGCCTGCGCCCGTCTCGCGATTGAGCCGGGCCAAGGCTTCCAGCGCGAACTCCAAGCGTTTGCCGGGCTCCAGCGTGCCGACGAAAAGGAATCCGTCACGTCGGGATGATTCCGCCTGGTTGATCGGAAATTTAGAGGCGCAAGGGATGGTGACTGTTTTCGCCGCATAACGCGGATGGAAACGCAGCAGATCCCGGCGGGTTGATTCGGAAATGACGATGGCGCGCGCGGCGGATCGGGCAGACCAGGTCTGGCCCGCATTGAGATACCATCGCTTCAAGAGGCTGAATCGTTCCGGAACCATGCGCTGGCAGAGATCGAGAATGGTAACCACCTGCGGAACCGGACAGTAGGGCAGCCCCACGTTGCCGATGGAATGCAACAGGTCGAACCCCTTGAGACGGAAAGGAAGAATACCCTGGGTCCAAAGGATTTTCGCGGGTATAGAGCTGGCCGATACGGCCCGAATGTCAACGCCTTTCAGGCCCGACATCCCCTCTAGGTTACTCAGTTTGTCCGCCGCGGCGCGATTCGTGAAGAGGGTGAGTCGGACCCCGGGCTCAAGGGAAGGAAGGCGCTCCAGGAGCTCCCGGACATAGAAGCCAGTCCCCGCCAGATTGCCCGGGAGGGTCATGGCGTTGATCGCAATTCGCAGGTTCGGCTTCATGGCATCGGCTACGCTTTCAGTCCGCCCGTGGCGTGGCCGGATACTTTGCGGCCCGGACCCCGAAAATAGCAAATCCCGGTTTTCCCGTTTGATTTAGCCCTCCCACTCAATCTGTAGACTCCCTACAAAGCCCCGGTTCCTTGAAATGCGGAGACTGGGTAGCTATCTTTGCCTCTCTCTCGGGAGTAAAATCCCGAGCGTTCGACCTAGTAGCTCAGTTGGTAGAGCAGCGCCCTTTTAAGGCGTGGGTCGTAGGTTCAAATCCTACCTGGGTCAGAGTTTCGGCCCCCGGGTCCTGCGTTATCAAATAACGCGACGGACACCGGGGGTTTTTTATCGCCCGCCAGGACACGCACCAGATTCCCCCTTTTTTCCACCGGCCTTTTTCCGATCTTGCCCTCTATCTCCTTGGGGGAATCATTGGAGAGGAATCCATGGGGGAAATAACCATCCGGTTTGGTTAGATTAAAGCCGTAACGTGAAAGCCTCCTTCATCATCGTCAATTGGAACACCCGGGACCTGGCCGCCCAGGCCGTAGACTCCATCCTGCGGTTCGATGCGGGACCCGATCGGGAAATCATCCTGGTCGACAACGGTTCTTCGGACGGCAGCGCAGCGTACCTGACGAAGCGCTTTCCCGGAATCACCGTGATGGCGAACCCGGACAACTTCGGCTTCGCCAAGGCCAACAACCTGGGCGCGGCCGTGGCCACAGGCGATTGGATCATACTTTTCAACTCCGATGCCTATCTCACCCAGCCCGTGGTCGAGCCTATGCTGCGCGCCGCCGACGGGATCGGACGCGACACCATCCTCACTTGCCGGCTCAAATATCCCGACGGTTCGGATCAGTTGTGCGCCATGGCCTTCCCCACCCTGCGTGGTTCACTCCGTGAAGTCAGTTCCGATACCGGCGTGGCGACGCGACGGATGTTGGCAGTACCCGCATCCCATCCCGACGACACCGTTCCGGTGGACTGGGTGACGGGCGCATTCCTCATGGTCCCACGCAAGGCTTACCTGGAGCTGGGCGGGCTCGACCCCTCCATCTTCATGTATGCCGAAGACATGGATTTCTGCCGCAAGGCTGCGGCCCGCGGCATCAAGAGCCATCAGATCAAATCGGTCTCGGCCGTGCATATCGGAGGAGGCAGCGTCGACTACCAGTCTGCTCGGGCTTTGCGGCTGTCCGACCAGGGACGCTTGGCGTATTTCCGCAGATGGCATGGGCGCGGCGGCGCGCTCGCCCTGCGGCTCATTTTCCTCTACCGTTCAATGGCGCGGGCCCTGGTATTCACAGCCTCGGGAATCCTGCATCGCGACGC
>JBDSIO010000462.1:0-5016 GCA_039917895.1 Fibrobacteria bacterium
CTTGCCTTGGATCCCACCGCGGGCGCCCTTGAGCCCGACGACGAAAACGGTTTCGAAGGTTCGGTCTTGAAGCGGGCGCTCTCGGCCGGCGAAAGGGATACGGCCGGCATGCTGATGGGCATGACCAGGACGTTCAAAGGGCGCAAGCGTTACGTCTGCTCCAGCCGCGACGGCTACGCCTTTTCCATCTGGTCCGATTCCCTGACCCTGCATTGCGAGAACTGCTTTTCCTGCACCGAAGGCATCACCATGCCCGAGGCCAAAATGCTGGCCCGCTTCGGCAACCTTTCGCTGTGGCTGTATCGTATCAAAGGCGAGATGCGGCCGGACTAGGAGTGCGACCCCCATGCCCTCCGGTTTATTCCGGCTTGCGTTCCAGAAAAAAATTTCCGTAGGTTTCTCCCCGGCACGCTGCGGCAAGCTCTTCCGGAGTATCCGCCGCGACGAGATTCCCGGTTCGATCCAGGTATCGGCAGGCATACCCCCGTTCGCGCATCCAGGTCCAACCGGGCGGCGGCATCACCGTGAACCAGAATTCGCAGAGGATGGGACCGCGGAAGCGGCGGAAGAATTCCTCCCCGCCCTGGAACAGTCCCAGTTCGGATCCCTCCACGTCGATCTTGACCGCGCCCACGGCGCCGGCATCCAGCCCTTCGCGCGCAAGGTAATCGTCGAGGCGCATCCGGCGCGTGGGCAAGCGTTCAAAGGCGTAGCCGGATCCCGGGGTTGCGGCGGAGGAATAGGAATCGGAAAAACCGGCCTGGGAATACAGCGGTACTCCGTGGCGAATGGGGATCACCAGTTCCGCATCACCGTTCGTCGCAGCCAGAGCGATGGGTTCCACGCGCGCGCGGCTGAAACCAAGCAGGCGCAGCATCCGTTTCAGGGGCCGGTGGTGGACGGGCTCGAAGGCGATCACGCGGCCTGAACGTCCCACGGCCCCCGCGAAGACCGCGGTCGATCCCCCCAGGAAAGCGCCGATGTCCAGCACGAGGGAACCCGGACGCAGGGTCTCGGCGAAGGCGAGCACGTCGGCGCCGAAGAATCCGCGCGCGTAGCGGGTCGACCGCAGGGCCCGAAGTAGCCGCATTTGGAACCAGACCTCATGCAAGGCGCGGTAGACTCGGGGTCCGGACGCGCGGAAGAGCAGGCTTTTCAGGCGGGACAGGGGCATGGGACCAAGGATACGTTTTTGAGTAGAGAGGTCAAGGCTGCGAAGCCGGGAGCGGGCCCTGTCAGATACGCGCGTCGATCGATTGGCCCAGGGGAGGTTGGCCGGGAGGCGATTGTCCGAGAGGCTTCAGGAAGGGCAGGTCCAGATGCATAGGATCGGTAGTGGGCTGCGGGAGGCCGGTGCCCTTGCCGAGGAGGTCCAGTTTGGCCCGTTCAAAAAGTTGCGCCTGGACTTGGAACGTGGACGCATCGTCGGGAATGACCGGTTGGGTCTCGGTTTCCTTGGTTTGGGACTCGGGCCGTTGCGTTTCCGTATCGTAAAAATCGAGGTGTTCACCCAGTCCGGGCTCGCCGCCCTTGGCGGGTGGCGGAGGCACGGGAGTGTGGATTTCCGTATCCGGAACCGGCTTCATCGCCTCGGCGACCGAAGGCTGGGCCTGCGGCGGCGGCTGAACCGACTTTACGAGATTGGCGATGGGACCCAGATCCAACATGGTTTGGTACTTCTCCTTTTCAGGATATCGGCAGGATCCGGCGGGACTTGAATTTTTTTCCGGGATTTCGGAAGGGGAGTTTGGGGTCTTGGCGGAGTAATCCCAAAAAAAGGAAGCGAGAAAGGGAATGGAAAGGCCGTGAGGCGGGAAACCCGGAGGGATGAGAGACCTCCCTCCGGGCCGGCGCGGGTGCGGAAACGTTCTACCTCCCCAGAGGCGGAGCGTTCCGCAGCGTGCGCCCTTGCAGGTCGACGGCCCCTCGGCCTCCGGGCTTCGCGAACCACGGGGAGGCCCACCCGCCACCGGGTAATGCCCAGGTAGCGGTAGCGCGCGCGGCCGCCGCCAACCGATCGGAGCGGATTCCCGTGGTCAGGTGCCAGTCCGATCCCTTGGATAGGAAGTCACGAAAGGCCATATGGTATTTGTCCGAACCGAATTTTGCCTCCAGGCTGTCCACGGCCTCGGCGTGGTACAGGGCCTGTTCGAACTCGGGCGTGAGGATTTCGCTTCGGCCCACGATCACGCGCTCCAGCTTGCCGGGCTCGGGGACGATGGTCAACGGCAGAATGCGGTCCACCTGCGCCCGCGGCACGATCCAAAACGCCTTGATGCCCCCTTCGATGAAGTAGCCGTTGTACCAGGTGTTCAGCAGGGCCCGCGACTCGCTGTTGGTGAGTCCCGCCTTTTGCAGTTCGACCCGGAATGTCTCCATGGCCGCAAAGCCCTGTCCATATTCCGTGGAAGCCTTATCGCGCTTGAGTACGATTTCCCCGCCCGCCTTCATGGACCCGTTATACCAGATGGTAGCGGCATCCGACACATACATCGGACCGTAGGACCGTTCATAGACCATCAGGGAAGCGATGTCGTCGCTGCCGAGATTCTTCACCGCCAATTGGCCGTCGGGCCGGAAGCGGATATCCACGGTGGCGGGGAAGTTGCCCAGGCCCCGGTAGAAAAGGAACTTTTCGATCTCGCCCTTCTCTCCCTTGATCAGGTTGGATTCGGTATTTCGCGGTGCGGTCCACTCCGGCGTCTCCAGTCCCGAGGCCGCGGTCGTATAAGGCAGAACCGTACCCGGGGCCAGCACCGTGGCCTTCCACCCGATATGGCCCCGATAGGGAGCGGCGGCGAAGTCGACGGAAGCGGTGGTGGGATCGGTTTCACACTCATGGCAGGAGGGATACCATTGGCTGATGGTACCGCCCTGGAATCCGACCTTCACGTCCACGGCCATCTCCGTCTGGCTATAGAAATACAACACCGGGGTTTCCATTTTCACCGTCACGCCGCGGAGCTTTTCCAACGAGGCCCAACCTTTGGCCGCATCGTAGTTGAAGTAAGGCAAGCCGTTTACAAATGCGGGCAACCGGGTGGCATCCACATAAAGGCCGCCGAGCGGCATCCCGGCGCTCGAATTCAGGGTGGTGAACGTGCCCCATTCATGCACTTCCAACGCGTTGCCGGCCAGGGCGGTCGCCTGCAGCGGGCCCGCAACCGCAATCAGGGCCAGGGCCAAGCCCGCCAGCCTGGTTTTTCGAGCGGGAATCGAGGTCGTTGCGAGATTCATAGGCACTCCTGTTGTCTTATTTGTGCGTTTTATCAGGCCATCCAAGCGCAGGGGAGGCTGCCGGGGCCGTCCGCGCCGCTTCCACCCTGAATCTAGACCCGTAGACCCCCTATTCTGCGGCTTGGTGGCATCGGCAAGCCGGTTCCGTTGTCCGTAGACAACACCCGCCTGCCGGTACCAGACCCCCAAATTCGCCACAATCGACGATCGGCGTTGCGCGAACCCCCGAAAACACCCCCCTGCCGCCCGGACCCAACATTATATTTTGTCCTAAGCGGGACACCCCCAGGGGCCAATGGAAGAATTACTGCGGGACAAGGTCGGCGTTCTCAGGGAGAAGATCAAATCTTCCCGTGACGGCACCGCCTTATACCGGGAGCTGTCCGATCTGCTCCTGCGCGCCGGAAAGATTTCCGCGGCCATGAACATCCTCGAAAAATCCTTCGAGTGCGAAGCGGCTGCCGAGGCGGCAGGCGCTGAAGCAGCGGGTGCCGATGCGGAACGCGCTGAAGCAGCCTACGGTGAACCGATGCCCGATCGCAACTCCCAGGATCCGCAAGGCATGCAAAGCCAAGCGGGCAAATGCCTCTTCGACCGCGGCCTGGAATTCGCCGATGCCTATCTCTACGAAGATGCCGTAGAATGCTTCCTCCAGGCCATGGATTCCGGCTACGACACCTTCGAAGCGCACTATTGCCTGGCCGGGGTCTATAAGAGCCTGGAACGCTTCCCCGATGCCGAGACCCAGTGCCGCCGCTCGGTCGAACTCAATCCCCGCTTCGCCCCCGCCTACATCCTGCTCGGCGCCTTGCTGAAGAAGCCCGGCCGCCTCGAAGACAGCATCGCCGCCTGCAAAAAAGCCGTTCTCATCGACCCCAATTGCACAGCCGCCTTTTACGACCTCGCCTGCTACTACTCCCTGCTATCCAAGCGCGAACAATCCCTGGCCGCCATGGAAATGGCCTTCTGCAAAGGCTTCTCCGACTTCGAATGGGTGCTCAAAGACCCGGACCTCGAAGCCTTGCGCCAGAATCCGGAGTTTACCTTGTTGATCAAGTCGTATCGGCCCAATAAGTCATAAGCAGCAGACCGGGGCACTACCCCCTTTCGCGAAACCACTCTCCTTGTCCACAACTCTTATCCCCCCATTAGCCCCCTCCCCTCCCTCACCGTCCCCACTCTTTCTATATTCGGTCAGCTTTTTCAACAACTTAGCCCAGGGGATTCCCTCCGGGACGGCCACGATTTTTGAGACGAAGGGTTCTAAAGATCCATGAAAAGGGATACCGGCTTTCGCACAGTTCTGCTGCTCATCATCCTGTTGTTGTGCGGCATCAGTCTCGCTCCTAGCGTCTTGGTCTTCACCAAGAGCAACGACTCCAACATGATTCTGGAGAAGCGGGAACGTGAGATTTTCAAGAAGGAGCACCCCGAATGGGCCTCCAAAGCCATCAATCTAGGCCTCGATCTGGCCGGCGGCACCCATATCATCGTCGAGGTGAACAAGGAGAAGCTGGAGAAAGAAGCCCAGTTGGACGTGATGGACCGGTCCCTGGAGATCCTCCGGAACCGCGTCGATCAATACGGCCTTAGCGAGCCTATGATCACCCGTTCGGGTGATAATCGCATCGTGGCCGACTTGGCCGGCATGGATGCCGAAAGCGCCCGCCGCCTCATCGGAGCGACCGCCCTCCTCGAGTTCAAGCTCATCCCCGAAGGCACCGAGTTCAAGCCCGTGCTGGACAAAATCGACGCCTTCCTCAACCGCCGTTCCGGCGG
>JBDSIO010000463.1:0-9215 GCA_039917895.1 Fibrobacteria bacterium
TCGCGTTTTACCAGCTCTTCCAGAATGGGCCGGCCCTTGTCCGGCTGATGGTTGCCCACCAACGCCTTGGCGAGGGCGAAGCGGACCTTGGGGTTGTTCTGATCGCCGAAGGCGGTGACGATGCCGACGGCATCCTGCGCCCGGTTCGACTGCACCAGGGCTTCGACATAGCGCGAGAGCGTCTCGGGCGTGGGCCCGGCCGCATAGGCGGCTTGGTATTCCTTGGAGGCTTCCATGGACCGGCCCGCCTGCAGCAAGCATTCCGCCAGTTCCAGGCGTCCCGCAGGCGTTAGATGTAAGCGAATGGGTTCCAGCAGGGACAGGGCAGGTCCGTATTCCTCCCGGGACAGGTACAACCGGCTCAGGGCTTCGGCGTATTCGGGCGCGGGGGATCCGTCCCAGGCCCGGCGATAATGATCCTCGGCAACGCCGGTCTGTTGATCCTGTTCGCCGAACCTGCCGAGCCAATAATGCGCCCGGTAATCGCCCTTGTCCGCCCGCTGTCGCAGAAGCTTTTCCAATTCCCCGCGGTCGGTGAACTTGAGCGAAACCTCCGCCAGCAGATAGATGCCTTCGGATTCCGGATACAGGCGCACGGCCTTCCACAGGTTCGAGGCGGCTTCGGAATGCCGTTGTTCCTTTTCCGCCAGCATTCCCAGGCCGTAATACGCTTTCGCCTTCCAGAAGGGATCAGGAGCCTCGCGCAGCGCCTGGAAGCGGCCCAGCGCCTCCTGCTCGCGGCCCAGCTTGATGTAGGCCATGGCTTCCAGATGGCGCGCCGCGGGATAACTGCCCCGCAGGCGGTTGGCGAGTCCCAGTTCTTCGGACGCCCCGGCATAGTCGCGCACGGCGAACAGACCGCGACCGCGCAGGTAACGCACGACGGGGCTCTCCGGCCTGGAGACGGCCAGTTTCTCCATGACGGCATTGGGTTTGAACACCGTCTCCTCGCCCTCATCGCCATCCTCGCCATCCTCGCGAAAAGACGGGCCCTCCTTGCCCCAAGACTTCTTCCATTGGGCCAGGAATTTGTCCTTGGCCCGTTCCGAGAGATCGGCTTCGATCATTAGGCTGGAAGCGATTTGCGATGCCAGTTCCAGCGGGACCTTGGCCTTGCGCACGTCCTTGGGTCGGGGAAGTTTCCTCGGGGCCCTCAGCGACTCGCGCATGCGATTCGCGACCTCGCGCACGGCCTCGGGAGGGACCTCCAAATAGCGTTTCATCCCCTGCAGTTTTCCCCAACCTAGGGAATCGAGGATCGGGAACAAGGCGGCGGCCAGATAATACCGGGTCTCCAGGGGCCTGTCCTGCGAAAGGAACTCCGCCCAAAGCAATTCGCACATAGCGCCTCGATATTGGGCCGAAGAATCCCGCCCATCGAAGAAAGCGCTGATATCGATCAACGAATCCACCTGGCTTTCGCGGAAGAACGCCTCCTGGCCGGAGAGATTCAGGAAGCCGCGCGCCAGGCCGGGATAATAACCGACTTTGGCATTCCTGCCGGCGGAGGGCTTTTCCAGGGGTGCGCCATCAACATAGACATCGCGTGCTTCGGTATCCTCGGCGGAAAGATGGTAGACTCGGGAGATTTGCGATGGCTGCCAGGAGCCTTTCAGCTTATAGACGGCCTTGAAGTCGGGCACGGCTACCTTGCGGATCTTATACGTCCCCTTGGATCCCGTCTTTGTCGTGCCGATCAGCTTCTTACCGTCGTACAGGGAGACGACCACCCCGGAAATCCCCTTGCCGACTCCGTCCGACCGGAGCGTACCGCGATCGATGACGCGCCCATGCAGTTCGGCCCCAAGGGTTGGGGCCGCGAGGAAAAAAAAGGCCATGAGGCCGGATGGGGCGAGTGTCCTAAATAGCATCGTTATCCGGTAGAACTTACCCCCCTTAACGCCCGCCCGGCACCGGAAAACGCCACGAAACGCAAAAAGTTGCAAAAAGGCATTTAATCTCCTCAGGAACGGGGATACCGGCGGATTCCGGGGGGGTTCGATTCAACCGGCCTGGTAGGCTCCGGCGAAGGCTTTGGCGACCTCCTCGATCGGGGTTGGCGTGGTATTGGCGGGGGTACGCTTGGGGATGCTGATGGTCTTTTCGTTGAACCCCTTATTCATTTCGATAAAACTTTCTGAGACGCTCTTCGAGAGACCGGCGCCAATCATGCCTTGCAACGCATCCGAATAGGGGAACTGCACGTACTTGAGATCGGGCTTGCCGATGGCTTTGCCCAACGCCGCGGTGGCTTCGTCCATGGATAGGTCGCGCGGTCCCAGCAGATCCATTACGGACTTTCCGCTCCAATCCTTCTTCAGCATGCGCTTCGCGCCCGCCTCGGAGATGTCGCGGGTGGCGATTTGGGGGAAGGCCAGATCGCCGCGGATGGCGCCGCCGTTGATGCCCATGCCCTTGATCATGCCGATGGAGGCGAACTGGTTCTCCATGAAATAACAGGGCCGCAAGTGCAGCGCGTCCACGCCCGCGATGCCGTTGATGAGCTGCTCAAACCGGTACAGGCCGGCCACCGGGCCATTCCCCTTGGGCATGTCCCCGCCCACGCTGGATAGGGTCATCACGGATTTCACGCCGCTTTCCTTCACGGCCTTGGCCAGGGCGCCGCCGAATTTGTCATAGTGGGCCTGGATATCCGCGGACTGCAGATCCGGAGGCACCATCAGGAACACGCATTCGGCTCCCGCAAAGGCCTTGGCCAGGAAAACGGCATCGGCCCCGTCGCCGGCCGCGACTTCCGCTCCCTTGGCCGCGAGGGCGGCCAGCTTGTCCTTACTGCGCGCGATCGCCTTGACCTTTTTCCCCGCCGCCAAAAGCCGTTCCGCGATGCCGCCGCCTACCTTACCCGTGGCTCCTGTGATTACGTACATGTCTGGGTCCTTTCCCTGAAGGATTCTTTAGAAGGTGCGGCGAAGATAGATTCGGGGAGGGGGGCGGACAAGAAGGCACCGGGGCGTGCGCGGGGCACGCCGCTTTCCGTAAGCCCAATTTCAGAGCGTACCCACATGGGCAGGCTTCTGATTTTTCTGGGGAAACAGGGATAACAATTTTGTCGTTACCCGATTCGATGGAACTTCGGGATTAGTAAATCATAATTTTTTGGACGTAATTCCTGGCCTTTGTCTCGATTTTCACGACATACAGGCCCGAGTTCTGGAACGGCCTCGGGTTATAACTCTTTTTACCCGCTCCCTGAAGGGAGAAAAGTTCCTTGCCGGACGGTGACCAGATGGAAAGTCGATAGTCGCCTTCCAGTTCGACGCGTAATTCCTTGTGGGTGGTCACGAAGGGCTGGCCAGGCTGGGTCGCGCGAGCCGCTCCCTCCGACGAAATCGGGGTAGGGTCGTTGCAAGGAGCGGGGTAGCTAGCAGGGGTTGGGCCGGCAACATATTCCAGAGCCCGAAGCAGGACGCTTTTGAAGAAGTCGGAGTTCGCGCCATCCTGGGTGTGGATGAAGATGGAATAAAAAAACCGGGTCCCCAATGCATCCTCACGGAACCAGGCGGCGGGATGATTGGGAGGGCCGGGGGATCTGGGAGACCCAACGCTGGCGAGGTAGTACATGATTTTCCAATTCCACTCCGGCTTGAAAATTTTCGAATCCTTGGTATACCCGTACCACTCGTCACTCGTGGTAAAAGTGGCGGGCAGGCCCTTCATGATGGGGCTGGCCAGCACGGCGGCATCCTTGGTCTTCTCGACCGTGCCAGTAGGCGTGCCAGGGGGGTGCAGCTCATATTGCATGCCCGTTACGCTATCCTGATATTCGCGCCACTCGTTCAACGCCCATTCATTGGCTCCGGAGGTATGGTAGCCTACGTAACCTTTTTTCCCTTTCTTCAGCCAGCGCATGAATGCGTCCTTGGAGGCTTTGGGAAAGTAGCTCGCGATTTGGGTTTGGAAAAAATAATTGAAAACGACGATGTCATATTCGTTCAGCACTTCATCCGTCAGGGTCAAGGGGTTCCCATCGGCTTTGATGGTGAATTTCAACTGGGTCGCAAGATTCTTCAGGTTGGTCAAAGTGGCGTTGCGCGGGCCGTCATGGCCATTCCCCGGGAGGACCAGTACCTTCTTCTCTTTCAGGGGGCTGCATTGATCCGGCGTTACCATCTGGGCAAGTCCAGAAACCGCACTCAATGTCATGATAACCCATCCGAGCGAAAGGGTCCGGTAAACTTTCGAAAAAATCATAGTCAATCCTTCGTCACGTGCTTTATCATTTCCAAATCCCCTATCTCAAGTTGAATTCCAGCCTGAAGAGGTAATACCAATCGTGGTTCCAGGTATTGGTAAGGGGAATATTACTGGTGCTGAATGCTGCATCCGTCAGGCGGAAATGATCGCTTGCCGCCTGGGCATATACGGTGAACGCCTTATTGACGGACTTCTTTGCATAAATTGACCATTTGAAGTCGTCGGCCGTGGATTTCGAGGAGTCAACGGTTCCGGTCTGCCATGTGGGCAGGCCCTCGCGGACGAACTTGGTCCCGTCGGAATACGGGGATTTATAGATTTCGCCTTGGACTGAAAAAACGTCCAGCAGCTTGAACGTCGGGAGGTTCACGCCGGCCATGATGGGTATTCTTTCCGATTTCTTCTCATAGAAAAGTGGATAATCCTTCACACCGAGCAATGCGGCTTCAATGAAAAACCGCAGGTCTTCGGGACCGCGGATCGCTTCTGGCAGAACATGTCCTAGGTTCAGGGCCGCCCGCCCCATTAACTTAATGCCCTTTATGGTCCAATAGGTGACGTTTGTATCGGAAGGAACGGCGGGTGGGGTTATTTTATCAGCCCGGCCTTTTACGACGGTATCCGCTCCATTTGCGGTTTTCCCCCTGATTTCCAGGTAAGTGTTGGTCGGGTCCTTCGGCGCCAAATTGCTGGGACGGAACGCAATTCCATGGTTTAGGACCGCTCCCCCTCCAATCTCAAACCATTTGGAGGTAAAAGTCGCGTCATAGCCCGGAGAAAAATCCCCCACGGGATAATAAACAGTTTCCATGAAAAGGGAGACATTGTGCTTAAACATCCCGCCCAGATGGGACATCGAAAGGAGAGCGCCATGGCTATAGTTTCCCGCCCGGTTCATGAGCAGCCAGCCCTCGCCAGTTACCAGCATGCCGGGATAAGTGCCCGAGCGATATAGGTACTCCCCCAGGTTTTTGGCATCCGGATTGTATTTGTAGGAAAAAGTCCCGACTTGCAGGCTGGCCTCAGTCCCAGTAGGTTCGCCGAACTTCCATCGAGCGCGCGCGACCGGGACCATGGGCTTGACCTGCATAACCCTTTCCGAAATGTTAGCGGATTTCCCCTGGCCGTACGGCCACCAGATCAACCCTGAGAGTCCAAAGGCCGCGTCGAATTTTCCGGCCGAGTACTCCTGGATGACCAGGACATTGGCGCGGTTCAGGGGAAGCCAGCTTATATCCTTACCCAGGTCGTCGGGTGCATAATAGTTGTATCCATTGACCAAATGCCCGAAGTCCACGAAACCCTTGATGATCAATTTGTTCTTGTCGATTCCATCGGGTTGGGCCAGCGCCGCGGACATGGCGAAAAGTACAGCCATGGCTGCCACCCGTTTCGGAAGGCGGTTTTTAGGGAACAGGGGCTTCATGCCTTCTCCTTGTGACGGGAAGTAGCGTTCATATCCCCATTTCCAGCTTCAGGAGATAGTACCAGCTACTGGGATTAGGGGTCAGGGCATAGTCCGATCGCGTGGACAGGGCATTACGCAGGCGCAGGTGATCGCTTGCAACCTGAAAGTTGACATTGAGCAGCGGGTTCAGGCTTTTTTTACCGTATAATGACCAGCGCCATTTGCTGGGCTTATAGGTGTCCAAATCCCGGGTAGAATAATTGGCAACGGTCCAGATGGGTACGGAACTCCGATCGGATTGCGAGACGTTATTGAACTTGCCATCATAATATTCTGCCTGTACGGAAAACATATTCAGCAACTTGAAAGTCGGCAGGTTGATTCCCACCATGATCGGCATCCGCTGTAGAAGCGATTCATAGTAATAAGGCTGATTTTCCAATCCCAGCACGGCAAGCTCGCCGTAAATGCGTAGATCATCCGTGGACCCCAAGTCCTCGGGAAGCAAATCACCCAAGTCGATGGCGGCGCGCGCCATCAATTTGATCCCGCGTTGAGTCCACCGATGCAGGACGGCATAAGGCTTGGACGGATCTTCCCGCACTTCGGACGGAGCGCCCATGAAGGGGCCTTTGTAATAGGCATATCCTTTGGCGGGATCGGCCTTTACCTCGATGTAGAGATTGTCCTCGTCCACGGGTCGCGATTTGCTCGGGCGGTAGGCAATCCCGCGGTTATAGGCCGCCCCTGCTCCGAGTTCGAATCGGGATGCTTTCAGGCCCAACTCGTACGCCGGCGTGATGTCACCGATGGGCTCGATGACGGCCTCGGTAAAGAGGTTCAAATCGTGGGTAACCAATCCGTCCAGAGTATTGAACCGGGCGTGGATGCCATAAGCGTCATAAAAGGCATGATCCATGAACTGGTAGCCATCGGTGGTGACGATGTCCCCGGGATATGTGCCTGATCGATAGAGGTATTCCCCAAGGTTTCTCGCGTCCCGATTGTACTTGTATGGAATGAAGCCGAACTCGATGAAGGAGGCTTCCAAGCCGGAGCCGAATTCCCATTGGGCTTTAAGGATGGAAAGGTGAGGCTCGACGCGGACGGTCCGGCTTCCCGGTTCGCCGATTTCCGTGCTGAAAGGCCACCAGAGAATACCCTTGAAGCCCGCAAAATAATTCCAGTTTTCCCTGCTTTGCGACTGATATGTCAGGGTGACGATATTGCGGTTCAGGGGGACAAGGTCGAGATTGGTCGAGACGGTTCGCGAGGAATTCGTCCCGCGGTTTTCTCCGCTCCATAAATGCCCGAACTCGAGGGCCATCTTGGCATGGAAACCATCTAATTCGGGCTTGGCCTCCTCGCCTCCAGCTAATGTCGCCAGGGAGAAGAGCGAAACCGGGAGAATAAATAAAAAGCGGCTCAGTCCGGTCATGGGATTACTGGGAAACGGCATTCCTTGTCATCGCGGAAAAAATAGAAAACTCACAATCATAGAGGATGGTATCAGCCAAGGTAGACGACCTTTCGAACCTCGCCGGTTGTGTCTCGGGCCAAGTTGATTGAGGCCCCCCGGCCACGAATCGCTCGTTTCAGATGGACACTAGGGAGAGTGCGGTCTGGATTTCCAATTTTCCGTGTTTGACGATATGGAAAATTTAACCGCCCACTCCCTGGTGGGACCCTAGAAATCCTCATTACCGGAATAGATGAACTGTTCCGGTGGAAAACCAGGATCAAGTAGGATCGATGACTTTCCACCCTGAATTTTACTGCTTTGGATATCAAGGTTTTGCCCTGAATAATCGAGGTAAAAGTGGCGATTGCCATCCGGTGCCATACTGTTTGCGAAATAACTCGTTCTAATTGTAATCGACGCCCCCCCCAACGCCACAGGGGAGTATCCGGAATTTCCTCGATTGTTTTCGAATCGACAGCCCCGAAATTCTACTGACCCCTTCAAGAACAGGGCTGCATCATCGGTAGACACAAGATTTGCAAAGATGCATTTATCGAATAGGATATTGTTCCCCCTTGTCAAAAGGATATTCTGGGTAGAGGTAATCTTATCTAAGGTCAAATTTCCAAATCGGACGCGATAATGATCCGCATTGGCGAGCCAGAGGCGATCCTTTAAAGTAAACCCATCGAAATTCAAATCGTGGATCTCGGTACTATTTGCCCCGAGGAATAGGATTTTTGTGAGAATAGAAGGAAAATTTGCCAGGTCCCTCATCGTGCTATCTGTAGCGGGGACATCCGATCTGAATCCGCCTTTTATTGTCATTTCCGAATGATATATGGCTATCTCTTGAGGGTTCCCCGGAGACCCACCGTAAGAACCTGCCGCGACCCAGATTTGGGTACCTAGGGAATAATTGTTAGTGGGATCTAGTGCGGAGTAAAGTTCCCCCAGCGCATCCTCCCACGACTTCCCCTTCCCCGTCGCATTCTTCCGCACGAACACCACATTCGGATACTTGTAGATCTTAATCGAAACCGAATCCCTACTCCCGAACTGATCCTCTCCCCGCACCCAGATGGTATTCACCCCCACATCATACGCCTCCGTGAAGGTCCAGTTTCCCCCGGTAAGAGAAGCCGGAACATAGGTCGCCGAATTGATCCGGTACTCCACCTTCTTAATCCCATGATCATCCGTAACCACCCCCGACACCACCGGATCCACGCTCGTCACCCGCCCCATAGGCGTCGGCTTCCCGATTGCCACGCTCGGCCCGGTCTTATCCACCTCAATCGCAAGCGATCCATCCACGGACCAATTCCCCGCCGCATCCCGCTCCTGTACCAGCAGGGTGTACTTGCCTGTACCCAGGCCCGTCGGGCTATATGAAGTCGCCGAGGTCTCGGCCGAATAGGTCGTCGCCGTAGACAACTTATAGTGATACACCTTGGCCCCGTCCGAACCCGTGCCCGGGCCCCAAGACCAGGCAGGCGTAGCGGTAAGGGTGGTTCCGGTCACCGAGGGAGCTGGCGGAGCCGCACGGTCCACAAGGATGGTGAAATCCGCCGATGCGGATTTATTGCCTGCCGTATCCAAGGCGACGACGGATAGCATATAACTCTGGTTCGTTGGGTTGGACAGCGTATAGGTTTGGCCGGCCTGGCGCGTCGCGACGGCGCCGTTCAGGGATACCAGGAAGGAATCCTTGGGTGAAATGCGGGTCCAAGCCCATTGCACCGGCGACGTATAGGCCGCATTGACGATGGCCGGGGACGTTTGGGACGTGAACGTCGGCGTCCCCGGAGGGATGGTGTCCCGGAAGATGCGCACGGAATCGGCGCCGCGATTGCCCAAGGCATCGGTATGCGACCGGACAATCCAAATGAGACCTTGCTTCCCGACCAGGCTTTCATCGCTCTTGTTCTTTGTCGTGGTTCCGTCCAAGGCCTGGAGGTCCCACTCCACGGGGATGGAATTGGCGTTGGTAAGCAAACCGGAAGTCGGGCTGGTGATGGTTACCGACTGCGCTTTGGTGATGATTTTCAGGGTTTTACTGGAAGAAAGCGAGGCAACACCCAATGAGTCCAATTCCCGAAGCACCAGGATATGTTCCCCATCGGCCAG
>JBDSIO010000464.1:0-7993 GCA_039917895.1 Fibrobacteria bacterium
CGGAAAAACCGGCGCACCGGCGGGCGGGAGCCGACCATCCGGAAGGAATTCACATGACCGACAGTTTTCTGGAAAAATTGAAGAAAACGGTTTTGGCCGGGGCGCATAATTCCGCGACCAAAATCGAGGACGCTGCCAGGACCGGAAAGCTGCATCTGGATCTCATGGCGGAGCGGCGGAAGCTGGCGCGTGAATTCACCGAACTGGGCAAGGAAGTCCACATCGCCCTTATCGAAGAGACCGTCGACAGGTTCGCCATGCGCCCCGGCATCGCCGATATGCAGCGCAACGTGGAGAAGCACAAGAAGACCATCGCGGAGCTGGAGGCGAAACTCGGCGCTGCCCAGAAGCGTCCCCGTTAGCCCCATCCAGCAACCAAGCCACCCTGGATCGCCGAACCGCTAGCGTCCGCCGAATTCCGGATAAGAAGCCATGCAAAAAAAGTTCCGCATCAGCTTCTACCCCAAGGACACTTCCCGTGTCAAGGTCGTTTCCCTGTCCCGCCGCCTCGGCATCCTCGCGGCTTGCGTCGTCGTCCCCTTTTCGGTGCTGGGCATTTGGCTGCTTCTCTCCGGAGCGCTGCATGAGGCCTCCCCGGACAAAGCCATCCGTAAACGCCTGGGCCAGGAGAACAGCGACCTGCAGCAACGCGTCGGCAAGCTGGATCAGGATCTCCGCGACCTCCACGGCGATCTCGGCCGCCTAGAAGAACAGAAGGTCAACGCTCTGATGCTTTCCGGGGTCGAATACATGGAAACCGAGAAGCAGCACAAATCCTCCAAACTTTTCTCCTTTTTCCACGGCCTGGCTTCTTCGCGCAACGACGTGGGCGCCTCCCTGTCGCGCGCCAAGTCCATTTCCGCTTATCTCGATTCCACCCTGGACCTCCTTCGGGAGCGCGCGGCGCTGGTGGAAGGCCTGCCGACTTTGATGCCGGTGACCGGGGAGGCCCTCGCTACCCGCGAGTTCGGCTACAGCCCTGATCCTTTTACGGGACGCAAGGCCCTGCACGCGGGGGTGGATTTTTCCCAGCAGGCGGGCGCGGCGATCCTGGCTTCGGGCGCCGGCATCATCTCCGAGGTTTCCAAGGATCTGCTTTGGGGCAATTGCATCCGCATTGAGCACGGCCGCGGGGTGGAAACGTTCTACGCCCACCTTCAGGATGTAGAGGTGAAGCGGGGCCAGAAAGTGATCCGCGGCCAAGTCATCGGCACCATGGGCATGACGGGCGTGTCTACGGGCGTGCATCTGCACTATGAACTGACGGTCCGGAACGCCAAAGTGGATCCGATGAACTTTTTCCTTCCCGAGTTGCGCGTGGCCCAAGGCCGCGACGCCTCCCCGGCGGGATATTGATTGCCTTGCGGGCGATTTAGTTGATATAGATGATGCCGGCAATCCGGGAAGAAAGGGCGTAGACCATGGACGGGAACGGGATCGCCGAGGACATCCTCAAGGATTGCATCGCCATCCGCCGACGTCTGCACCGCGATCCGGAGCTGTCCAACCAGGAGCACCGCACCCGCGATCTGATCCTTTCGGAACTCAAGTCTGCCGGCCTGGAGACGCGCACCTTCCCCGGCACCACGGCCGTGGGAGCCCTCTGGCCTGGCCGCGATCGCACCCGCAGCATCGCCTTCCGCGCGGACATGGACGCGCTGCCGCTGGAGGAAAGTTCGGGATTGCCCTGGGCCTCCCGGACTCCCGTCATGCATGCCTGCGGGCACGACGGCCATACCGGCATCCTCCTGGGCCTGGCCAAGCAATTGGCCCGCGACGGCAAGACATACGCCACGGACATCAAGCTTCTGTTCCAACCCGCCGAAGAGGCCGGCAATGGCGCCAAGCAGATGGTGCTGGACGGCGCCATGGAGTCGCCCGGGGTGGAAGCGGTCTTCGGCCTGCACGGTTGGCCGGATCTCCCGCTGGGGACCATCGGCATCCACGGCGGAGCCGTAATGGCTTCGGTGGACAATTTTGAAATCACCATCGTGGGCCGCGGCGGCCACGGGGCCCAGCCCCACGCCACCTTGGATCCCGTCTTCGCGGCCGCGCAGTTGGTCAGCGCGGCGCAATCCCTGGTCAGCCGCTCCACCGATCCGCTCGACTCGGCCGTTGTCACCTTCGGCCAGCTGCAAGCGGGACGCACCTTCAACGTCATTCCCGAGGAATGCCTACTGCGAGGGACCGTGCGCTCCCACAGCCCCGCCGTGCGGGAAAATCTGACACGGGGTCTGGAAAACCTGGCCACGGGCCTATGTAGCGGCTTGGGCCTGTTGGCGCGGGTGGCGTGGGTGGAAGGCTGCCCGGCCACGCTCAACGATCCGGAAATGGCTGCGCTGGCCCGCCGCGCCGCCGTACGCGCCTTCGGGGCCGCGCGATGCCTGGAGCCCAAACCCAGCATGGCCGGCGAGGACTTCCCCTTCTTCCTGGAAAAGGCGCCCGGGGCCTACCTCTGGCTCGGCCTGGGTAACGCCCGCGGCTCCCTGCACAATCCCCGCTTCGACTTCAACGACGAAGCCTTGGGAACGGGGATTCGGTTGTTTCTGGCGATTGTTGAGGAGATCCAAAGAGCGGAGTGATTGCGGGTAGAGAACCATGATAGCGTGGGGGAAACGGCGAAGTTCCGCCAAAGTCCCGACGATCCTCGACCCACATCACGGCACTACCACCCCGTCAATATCCCTAACTCCCGGTCTCACGGCCTGCCTTCTGTTCCATTCCACCGCCGCCGCCCTTAGGGCCAGGTCGCGGAAACCCGACGCGGAGGCTTTTTTCGCCTTTAGGCCGGAAGACATCTCCAGAGCCTTGGTGGCGGCGTTGGCCAGTAATTGATCCGTTTCCGAAGTGTCTACGATATCCGGTTGCAAGCCGTGCTTGTGGTAATCAAGCTGGGTGCGGCTGGTGAACTTGAGGAAAGTGACCAGCGCCAGGCCTTTGCCGGGCGTGTTGCGCACGGTCTGGCCCACGCCTTTTCCATAGGTCTTCACGCCCATCAGGGGGGCGTTCACGCCTTCCTTCACGGCAACCAGGAAGATCTCCGACGCGCTTGCGCTGTTTGCGTTGCCGAGCAGCAGGTATTTCCTCCGGCTGCCGTCCGGAGCCTTCTCCCCGACGCCGCCGGAGGTGCCGATGGCCGCAATCTCGGTGGCCAGGGGCGCTTGCGCGGCTTCATCGTACCGCCGCTGCAGTTGGCGGATGATAACGGTATCTTCGGGCACGATCTCATCGCACATCCTAAGGGCGATATCCAGGGAGCCTCCGCCGTTGTCGCGCAAATCGAGGATGGTCACGGGGAACCGGCGCGTGGCAATCAAGCCGTCGCGCAATTCCGTATAGGTGGATTTTGAATCGACCGTGTTGGGCGTAAAGGCGTTGATGGACAGGTAGCCAACCCCCTGAATGGAGTCGATGAGCACGGTGGGGAAGGCCACCGGCTCGCGGACCAGGGTATAGGTCGCTACCCCCTTGTGATCAGTCACGAGCAGCTTGACCATGGATCCGGAATCACCCAAGCTGAAGCGTTGGAAGCGTTGCAGGGCCGAATCCCCTACGGTGGCGGAGTCGTTCACGGCCACAATGGCCATGCCTGGGGCCAATCCGGCGCGTCCTGCAGGCGAGTTCGGCACCACCAGTTGGATCAGCACCGAATCGCCGCCATGGGAAAGTTTCACGGCCACGCCTATCGCCCCGGGTTTGGTGGAGGTGGTGATGCGCGTCCAGATGGCCGGCGCCGCGATGCTGTCGAAGTAGTTCGTGAAGGCGTCCTCGGGGTGCACCTTCTCATACAGGGTCTGCGTCTTCCAATCCAGGCCGGCGGTATCGGGCAGGCCTTCGGGAAACAGGAAATTGCCGCGGAGCAGGAAATAATTCCATTTGAATTCCAGTTCCGCGCTCCAACTGCCGAAGCGTTGCCGCGTGACTTGGTATTGGACGATCTTCTTGGTCACGTGATCGCGCACGTTGACGGATGGGAGGGCTTCTGGCGAGGCCACGGCGCCCGGTTTCAGCGACCCGTCCAGCAAGGGCTGGAAAAGCGGTACCACCGTGTCGGGATGGACGCCTGGCGACAGAACCGTATCCAGGCTGCGGGAGCGGGAGACCTGCGAAGCGGGGACGGAAGGCCGAACTGAATCGAAAATGCATCCCCCGACCAAGGCGGTTAGGGATAAAGCGAGGGCGGATCCGAAAAGCTGGCGCGGTACGGGCATGGATTCTAATTATAGTCCTGGATCCGGATCACGCCCCTAAAACTTAAAGTGCGTAGGTGTTCAACCTTTCGACATCCGGATTGCGATTTCCCAAAAAGCTCAAGGAGAGTGGCAAAGAAAAATATGCCGAATTCAGCGCAAATTCGCCTACAAAAACTAAAAGAAATGTACATTCTGACATAACGGGTTGAAATTTTCCCCAGATTTATTATCTTTTACCTTCACAAGGGGACCGTATGCCCTTTACCAACATTAGGACCCGGCATAATGCAACTACCTAAGTACAAAAAAAAGAAGCGCATCAAACTTAAGGTTTGCCAAGAACCGGGGTGTGGCAGGGAATTCTGGGGCCACCCCATCGCCAAGTATTGCGAGCTGCATCGCGACATCAAGCAGCGCGCCAAGCATAAGAAAGAATTCGAAAGCGTCGACGTCAAGAACATGGTCTTCAAGCACAACTATACGGAAGTGCTTGACCTGGAGTTCTGCTGCTGCCTCGATGGTTGCGATAACAAGTACATCGTAAAGGTGTTCCCGAAACAGTTCGTTTATCCGCGCTACTGCCTCGAGCATCGCAACGATTTCCGCCGGGCGAACTTCATCCGCATGCAGAAACGGAAAAGCCGTTCCTTCGCCTCGACGCGGTGATTCACGCCGTCCAAACCGGCGCCGAAGTACGTTCCTAGCGGGCGTTTAAAAAGCGGCAGAAGGCAGTAGAAGGCTTTAGAAGCCAGCAAGGGGCTCTTAGCCATGGTCTTGGCCCTGATAGCTTGGGAAAGGACTCAGTAAATGACCAAAGGGGCGAGGGCGTCTCCTTCGGTCCCGAAGTAGTAGAGGCCGGGTAACACCGGCCTTTCCTTTTCCTTTCCGTTTCCATTACCGTTTTTCCCCCGCAAATCCCACGACCATAATCCCGAGTCCGGGGTAAAGGTCAGGTCGCGTACCGTTATACCGTTCTCGGTCACGATGCGGATGCGGGCCGCTTTGGTCAGGCCGGTCAAGCGCGAGAACAAAACCCGGTCCGCGTCGCTCGTTCGTCGAAACGGATTGGGATAGGCGAAGAGTTTACCGGAGGCCAAGCTTGCCAGGATCCGGATTGACGCGAAAGCCGATCCTTCAAGGGAGGCGTTGGCGAGCACCAGCAGGCGATCCTCAGCCATATTTCCGGCCCATTCCATGGCAATTATGGCGCCGGCGGAGGTGGTGGCGGTTCCGGTGTCGGCTGCGAACGCGGCAAAGACCGGGATTAGGTCGGCTGCCGAAAGTTGCAGCGCTTTGCCGGCGGCGGATCCCGTTATGCGGAAGGCCTGGATGGTGAAGGGGGCCTGGTTCTCGGACCTGTAGACCGTCAAGGTGTCCGCGTTAAGGGGTTTTTCCCGTAGCCTTGGCCAGCGCGGCATGTCCGGTGAGAAAAGCCGAAAGGGCGCGCGGGCCGTCCGCCCGCTGAAGCTCAATTGCGCCGCGTAGGATCCGAACACCTTTTCCGCGGACAGACCGCGCGCGGCGAAGGCGGCGGGCAAGGCCTGTTTCAGGTTGTTCCCGTTGGCCGCCAGGCGTTCCCAAATCCCAACGTCGAAACGTTCGCCCAATTCTTGCGTCAGGTAGACGTGGAAGATCCCGTTCCCATAACGCGGGTTGGAGTCGGGGATGTCCATGTAATCGAACATGCTGGTTCCGGCCAGATGGCGGAAGTAGCCTTCCAGGTATTGCAGGTAGTCGTCCACTTCGGGCGCGTTCCGCTCTTCCATTCCCACCGCCCCGGTCTCGTACCATGCGTGGTACGTGGATGGTTCCGGCGTATACGCGAACTGCACGGCATGGTAGAGCTCGTGGAAGCAGGTGACCTTGAGGCCGGCTTCCCAATCCAATCCATAGTTATGATTGGGAAGTCCGCCTTCCGAACAGGCGCGCGGCACGCAGCTTTTCAGCGTGTCGCCCACCGCGAAGCTGCCGGTGGGATCAAGGACGGAGCGCCAAAGGAAATCATTTTCCATCAGCATGCCGCCGTCGGCGGGGGGCAACGTCGCGCCGTAGGTCTGCGGGTTCAGCGGATAGTCCGGGTCCATCGCCAGTGAAGCCTGGTAGGCATCGGCGATGTCGATGGGATACTTTCCGGACGAGCCCATGGGCGCGCTATAAAACGGCGAAGGTCCGTAAGCGACCGGCGGTTTCATTCCCAGGGAGCCGACATAATAGTCGCGGGCCCGCTCGAAGAAATCGGCCATGACGGAAGCAAAGGCGGGATGGGGCGCGGACAGGCCATCCAGGTCCGCAAGCACGGCGGAATCGCGGGCGCGGCCCGGCGGCAAGGCGTCGTTCAAGGACGCATAAAGGGAATCACGCAAGCGGTACAGCGCGGAGTCCCGAGGCAGGCGTTTGACTGCGTGCAGCCCATGCAGGGAGTAGCGGAGCAGAAAGTGGGGCGTTTCCAGGGTTCGATAGGGCGGCGCGGCGGGAATCGCCATGCGCGCCGCTGAAGAAGATCCGTTTCCGGAGGAACCGGGTTTTGGGGCGGCTTCCGGTGAGTCGGGCGCTGGCGGGCGGGTGGAGAGCCGGTTGCGATGCTTGATCCATGCTTCCGTCCCGCAAATTCCGGCCGTCGCGGGAGACGGCCAGGCCGCGAACGCTACCAGGAGGATGGAAAGGAGCGGCGCGCGGAACGGCGCCGGCGCGGCGCCCGGGCGCCTAGCGGACGGCATCGGAATGGAAATCCGGAAGCAGCTTCTTCAGCTTGTCCCAAGCGAAAGGCTTCTGCAGCACGCCGAGGACGTGGAATTCCCGGACCGCCTGGATCTTCGCAGGCTCGTCCATGCCGGTCACCACCACGATGGGCAAGGTTGGATCGATGGTCTTGAGGGCCTCCAGGGTGCGCAGGCCGTCCATCTCGGGCATGTGGAGATCGAGAATGAGGGAGTCGTATTTGCCCTTTTGGATCTTGCGCAGCGCATCCAGTCCGTCAGCGGCGAATTCGGGAGTGAAGCCCTGCAGGGTGAGCATTTCGCCCAGCATACTTCGGAACTTCTCCTCGTCGTCGGCGATCAGGATGCGGGGCTTGTCGGCGCCGGAACGATTTCCGCCGGCGTTGCCGTTGCCGGCGAAGCGCAGGTGCTCGAGCAGGTATTTGGGCGGATAGAGTTCGCCCATCAGGCCCCTGGCGCGCATCTGCTCAATCATATCGAAGACGGGAGTGGCGCTTTCCAGGGATCCGATGATGGACACGCCCTTGGCGGAGAGCTTGGCCAGGCCAGCGAGGCCGTC
The DNA here is from genome assembly GCA_039917895.1 of Fibrobacteria bacterium. Taxonomy (GTDB): domain Bacteria; phylum Fibrobacterota; class Fibrobacteria; order UBA11236; family UBA11236; genus Chersky-265. The sequence goes on from JBDSIO010000464.1 coordinate 7,470, forward strand.
CTCGTCGGTAAGCATGCCGGACAAGACGACCACGGCGCAGGGATTGGGGAGTCCGGCGGCCGAACCGAAGAGCATATCCAGGCTCAAGCGTACCTTGCCCGGCACTTCGGCGGCCACCAGCCGGTCGCCTTCGAAAACGTAATTGCGTTCGTTGGGCAGGAAGTGGATCGCTCCGGGCTGCAATTGCAGGGTGTGGCCCGCCACCAGGGTCTTACGGTTGACCTCTTCGCGAAGACACTCCACCAGAACGTCCAAAAGGCCCGCGCCCGCCATGCGCTGGATGACCACATAGGCGATGTCGTCCTTGAGGGGGGCGGAAAACAGAGGGGAGAGCATGCGCGGCCCGCCGATGGAGGAGAGCACGAAACAGATTTTCACAGGCGCGGGGGCCTTAGAACCAGGGGCCGGCTTGGATGGGACCCCGGTTCCCATCAGTCCTTCGCTCCCATGCCCTTGAAGAAGTCGTTGCCTTTGTCGTCCACCACCACGAAGGCGGGAAAGTCCTTGACCCAGATGCGCCGGAC
>JBDSIO010000465.1:0-3549 GCA_039917895.1 Fibrobacteria bacterium
CGGAACCAATCCAAACCAGGCGAATCCCCATACGAGTAGTAATAGAACCCGTCGCGACCGGGATCAAATCCGGAAATGGGCACCCAATGGCCGTAGAGGCTGAGGAAAGGAACGTGGCCGGCGGCCAGGGCGGCCTTGAGCCGCGCCGAAGTCAGGAAACACGTGGTGACCGGCAGGTCGAGCTGGCGCAGAGCCGGAATCAGCTCCGGGACATTGTCAAGCCGGGGCAGGTGCAATTGCACCGTGTTGGAAAGCTCCAACAGACGCTTCTTCAGCTCCAGATCCGTCCAGGACGGCTTCAGGAACGCCACGGCGCTGAGCAAGGCGTACCACTCCTGATCGAGATAGGAGGCGGTCTTGATGATGGGCAGATCCAATTGCATAGGCCTGACGCCGGAGGGCGCACCTGATGAATCCGCTTTCGCCAGGGCGTCCAAGGACCGCTGCGCCCGTTTTCCGGCCTTGGAATAAAAGGCTTTGCCCGCGGAGCGGGCGGCGATGGCCTTCAAGAGGGAGACGGCTTTGATCCGGTTTCCCGCCTGGTATTCGAGTTCGGCCCATTCTTCCAGCATCGCCGGCATGGACGAAGCCCGCGGAGTGCGGACCAATTGCGCCGATGCGATGAAGCGGTAAGCGGAAAACCGGTGGGATTTGAAGCAGCGCTCCCGCATGCCGGCGAGGTAATAATTCCAATCGCCGAGGACGAACAACATATGCAGATAGAGAAGCAGTGAAGGGAGCCCTAGGAATACGCTGCGCTTGGCGAAAACTCCGGTGCGAGGGGCGCTGATCAGGTATCCGGTCCCCAGCAGGAATGCGCTCGCATAAAAGAAAGTCTTCACTCCGGAACGCCAGGCCTGTTCCAATCGGAACGGGAAGAACAGGATATTTCGCTCCGCGCTTTGCAACTGGGCCGCGAGAAACAGGTCTAGCCTTTCCCACACCATGATCCAGGCCAATACCACCAACACCGCCGAATAGAAATAAATCAGCGTCCGCACACTGGTTTTGAGCGAAGCCCTCCAGGCGGCGAGCCCGGCTAGGCCGACGCCCGGAGTAGCGTAGGCCATCCACAGCAGGCCGTCGGTGTAAACGTCGCTAGGCAGGCGGATGGAAAAATTGTCCAGCTCACCGATGTTATGGAGCAGGGCCAGAATGTAGATGAGCGGGTAGATGGCCAGTGCCGCAGCGAGTAGCGAGGTTTTCAGGGAATTGAAACGTCCCGCTTCGGCCCGTTCTTTACCGGAAGCCTCGGCGCCTTCCGCGATGGATGCTCCGGACCCCCGGCCGATGAGATGAAACAAGTTGGCCTGGTCGGATCGGAGCAAGGCCCAGGTGGATGCCAACGCCGCCACTAGATAAAGAGTGAGCAACACGGACCAATGGACTGGGGCGAAAAAAAGGAATCCTCCGAAGGCCAGGAACCCTGCAAAAAAGCCTATACCGGATATGGGCGAAGTATTGAGGAGATTGCGACGCCGTAATTTGGCGGAAATAATGAACCAAAGGGCGAAGGGCCCCAACAGAACGGAAACCAAGCCGAACCAACCGGCCTTGAAGGCAGACGCTAAATCCGGTATTCGGAGCAACAGGAACCTTTTTTAAAAACAAGCATACTTTTTAGGCCCCAAAATTTTAAAGTAGAAAGTATAAATCCCCCATTTTTATTCCACTTTTTCATGCCTCGGCGGGTTTCCTAACACAATACCGGGCAAGCGACTATACAACTCTTATGCCTATCCGCTTACGCCAGATCGAAATGACAACAAAACATTGACGATGGTTACTGCAGGTGCCTATCTTTCCACAGACACTGGAAATGGAACTAATGCCTTTTCCAGATTCGTATCGAAAGGAAAGTAGCCATTTTCTTACCCCTCCCATCTTACAACTCCCTGGAAACAGGAGCCGCAATCAGGAGTAGGAATTGAAGCCATCATTGGCCGTGCTGGTAGCAAAAAGGCTTGTGGACCTGCTGGTCGGTTGGCTCGGGACCCTGTTTTTCGCAGCCACCTACCCGATCATCGCCCTGCTCATAAAATTGGAGTCGAAAGGTCCCGTCCTGTATTCCCAACAGCGAATCGGCATCAACCGCCGCTCCAGCCCTTACCAGATCTTCAAAGCGAAATTGGACGACAAAACGGCGGCCGGCGGGACCAGCGCGTTCATCCTCTCCAACCGGCAAGTCGACTATGGCGGCGAGGTTTTCACGATTCTGAAATACCGCTCCATGCGCGTCGACGCCGAAAGCCTCGGTCCGCAGTTGGCCTTGAAGGGCCTGGACCCGCGCGTCACCAAGATTGGTAAATGGCTGCGCGCCCTGCACATAGACGAACTGCCCCAGTTCGTGAATATTCTCCGCGGCGACATGAGCCTCATCGGCCCGCGCCCGGAGCGCCCCTATTTCACCATGCAGTATTCCAAGTCGATTCCGCATTACCTGGATCGTACCCTGTGGATCAAGCCGGGCCTCACCGGGCTGGCCCAAATCATTCTCGGCTACGACGATTCTCATGAAAGCGTGGTCCGCAAGGTCCACTTCGATTATTCGTACCGATCGGCCACCTGCAATTTCTTATCATGGGTCAAGATGGAGGTCTGGGTAGCCATGAACACGGTCCTGTACCTGTTCATCAAGCCCCAATTCGAAGGCGGTGAAAACCGCGTTCTCGTCGGCCTCAAACGCGCGAAAGTCGTGGATTTCCGGGCAAATTCGCCTTCAAAGAAGGATATGCCGGAAATCAAGAGCCTGGTCCACCAGCACCATACCAAGAAATCCATCATCCTGGTCGGCAGCAGCCCCTATGAGCTGAGCCGCACCCTCAAGGAGTTGGAGCCCAATCCGAAAAAAACCCTCGATGTGCAAGTCAGCCCGGATGAAAACTGGGATCTCGAGGATCTCGGATTCCTGATCAACCTCGTCCATCGCGTGAAGCAGGGAGGCGGCCGGGTGGCCATCAAGAACTCCAGCCCGCGCGTGCAGAAGATGCTTAAGGAAATCCACATGGATAAGGTGGTGGATCTCCACCGCCCCCAGGACACGGTCAAGAACTTCATGACCGTGGACGTTGAATGCTGGTTCCATGCCTACAACCTGAAGGAACAGGTTCCGCCCTCGACCTGGCATTTGCAACCGACCCGGGTGGTGGCTAACGTCCGCAAGATCCTGGATCTCTTCCGCGCGCACGACACCAAAGCCACCTTCTTCATCCTGGGATGGGTGGCGGACCATTTCCCGGACGTGGTCAAAATGATTGACGCCGAAGGCCATGAGATCGGCACCCACGGCTATTACCACAATCTCCTGACCAACATGACCCCGCCCCAGTTCGAAGAGGATCTGGAAAAGTCGCTGATCGCGATCGGAAAGCAGACCAGGCAAACGGTAATCGGACACCGCGCTTCAAACTTCACCATAGTGGAGTCCACCCTGTGGGCCTTGGAAATCCTGGCCAAGTACGGCATCGAATATGATTCCAGCATCTTCCCCATCAAGCGGGAGCGCTACGGAATCGCCCGGTATCCGAACCGGCTCCCCCATCAACTGCA
>JBDSIO010000466.1:0-11213 GCA_039917895.1 Fibrobacteria bacterium
TAGGCCGAGACCGTTGCAGCGAGCACGGTCAAGTTTAGCAGATTCATGTTTATTCTCCTCACCGGCCGGAAGCTGCAGACCATCCAAGCCCGGATGCCGGAGCGTGGGTTGGGAAACGATCAGGAAGTTGATCGTCGACCCTGTGCTCCGACCCGAACCGCTCCCGAGGGTCTCGGAAGCGCTCGGCCGCGATCAATAGTTCGGCGAAAACGCCATTCGCAGAAAGTTGTAAAGCGAAACTTCGGCGGTGGGGTAAACATGCCCACCGGGGATGTTTTCCTGGTACGAAAAGTTCGCCGTGGTGATGTACGGGCCCTTCGTCGTCAGGCCATTCGCTGAGGCAGCGGAGCTGCCTTTCGCCGTACCGTCGCTGGCTCCGACACCCACGTAAAAATAGTAGAGAGGGTACTTCTCCGGATTCTGCGCAGCCACGTATTTCGCGATATCCGTCGAGTTGGCATTACCCCCCGCTGCATCGAGCCCGGCGAACCAGGCGAATTCCTTCAAATGGGCGCAAAGCCCGATGTTGATGGTCTGCATGCCACCAAACGAGAATCCGGCCATGGCGCGCGAACCGCGATCCTTTTTGACCGAGTATTTCGATTCAATGAACGGAAGGAGATCGTTTATCAATTCGGCGCCGAACGCATAGTAGCCATTTGTGGTGTTGTTTACGGTTCCCAAGGCGAAGACGGCAATGAACGGTTTGGTCGCTTTCGAGGTGATCAAGTTGTCGAACAGGGTGGCGATCTTCGGGTTTGCCCGCTCATTCCAGGTGTTCTCATTATCCGTAATGCCGTGCATGATGATTATCAGCGGGTATTCCGTTTGAGGATCGTAGCCAGGCGGCGTGTAGACGTTGCATGGCTTCTGGATCGCCGTGGTCTGCTTCGGTATGGATGGCGTGCTCTTGAAAGCTTCGGAAGAGGGGGCGTTCGTGGAGTACCAGTAAGCGGGATACATCACCTTGGTGGCCAATTTTCCTGGGTTGGCTACGGCATTCCCGTACATGGCCGGTATCGAAGTCGCATTCGAAGGCGTAACCTTCGGGACGGTGCCGATTGGCTCAGCATCCACGGTTACGTTTACGGTGGCATCGTAGGAATCAAGACCGGTTTTTTTGGAAACAAATCCGGCGGCCGATACCTTGAGCGTATCCACCGCGGCCGCTATCTTCGCCAGTATTCCGTCAGCCGGGCTGGTACTCGCAAATGAATAATTTTCCCCGGTATTAACTTTCTTCAGCGGAAAGTAACGGAAGTTCTGCACAAGCCCGCCCATCGATGCCTGAACGATCAGCATTTCATTTGAATGGGGCGAGTTCGCGATATCAAAATGATAGACACCCGGTAGCGCCTTCGGCAAAACCTCTTTTTTCTGGATGTTGCCGTTTATATCGAAGACTTCAATCTTTAAGGGGGATGTTGTGCTTACCCTGAACTCCAGGACACCTTGGACGAGCCGCATGTCTTCCGAAAGAGCCGATGAATTGGGTCGTACCGGCACCGGGCCGGTGAAGGAATAAGATCCATCCGCTCCAGTCGTGTCCTTTTTTCCTTGCAGCATCAATTCCACCACCGCATTGGGCACCGGCTGCCCGGCGCCATTGGAAACTTTTCCCCGCAGGTTTATGGTTTGCGCGTCCAGAGTGGATAAGAAAACAACGATTAATCCGATAGCATAAGTCCGTATCATGATGAGCCCCAGGGGAGTGGTTTTAGTCCCGCAGTAATTTACCTTCGACCGTCGCTCTCCGCATTGGAAATAAAAGGGGCGAGCATTATTGAGGTAATGGATGAAAAGCGGCTCAGACTATCGTGCCGATATGCCGGTCCGGCATCTACCGTATCAAGGATAGCGAATCTAGCCATTAGTGCCAGAGGCTAGGCACGCGTTGTCCGTGGCGGTTGAGTGAACCGGAGAAAGGGGGAAAGATCTCAATAGCCGACTTTGGTCTGCTCATCCTTGAGAATCAACTTCTTGATCCAAACGTTGCGATAGCGCACGTCACGCCCTTCGCTCTGGAGTTTAAGCCCGTAGATCACCTTATCATTGTGCTCCTCGCCGCTATGGTTGGAGAGTCCCGCGGCGCCGGCGGAAAGTTTCTTGTTGTCGTGGACGAGCACGCCGTTCCACCACATGGTCAGGTAGGGTTGGGTGGACATGTTCGAACCGTTGAAGCGGGCGCCACGGTAGGTAATGTCGAAAGCCTGCCAAACGCCGTTAGGCTTGTTCTGGTTGGTGGCCGGTGTGGCTTGATCCACTATGGATGCCATGTCATGGATGCCTGGGATCATGGCCGCGTTCGTGTCGAAAGACTGGACCTGCAGTTCGTAGCGGCTGGCGGCGTATACCCCGCTGTTGATATAGCCCTTTTGGCCTGAAATGATGGGATCCGACGCATTGGCGTTCGGCATGGCCAGGTCGAAGGGGGAATCGTACTCGCCCATTCCGATCCATTCCACGTGGATCTGGCAGTCCTCATAGAGGCCGACCTTGGCCTGGATGTCGTCATAGCCCCATAGCGTGTTGCAGCAGCTTTGCAGGGAAACGCGGTTGGTGTCGCTCGGGAACTGGGGATCACGGACGACTCGGAACTTGATTTCCGAAGGGGTGTAGCGTGGCCAGTCCTGCCAATTGGACTGCAACTCGGCCACGGCCGCGGCTCGGCCCTTGGACCCGTCGAAGAGGACGGTTGCCGCATGGACAGGCAGCGCGCCCACGCCGAGCTTCCGTTCCGGATAGTCGAGGATGATATCGCCGAGGTCGGCATCGCTGGCCGTGTAGGCGACGGTCTTGGTCAGGAGCTTATCGGCCGAAACCTCAACGTTACCCGTTGCGGCCGCTTTCGCCAGCGCCGGAAAATCGGCGCCCATCGAAGCCGATTCACCGGCTATCCAGGACACCGGGACCGGACCGGTCGCCCGCAGGGCGGGTTTCACCCAGGTCCTTTCCCCGACGCGGATTCGCGTATAACCGGCGAAGTCCCCGGGCGCGCCCGCAAAGGCATCCACCCGGTTCATGCCAGATTTCAGGGGAACGGTGGCCGAGGTCAGGCTCTCGCCCTTGGCCCCGAAAAGGTCCACTTTGGCATGGCCATCGTTCGCGGCTTCTATCCAAAGCGCCCCATCCTTGAACCATGGTTCACGCCCGGGTCCCAGGGCGGTCTTGGCGATCCCCACGGTTCCAGAAAGGATGAACTTTCCCGCGCTATCAGACTTGGCGCTCAAAGAGCCGCCTTGCATTGTCACCGTTGCTCCGGGGATGCCCATCAAGGTAGCCTTGTCAACCACGCGGCCCTTGAGGTTGATGGTCTGGGCATACCCCAGACCAGAACTCAGCAAGGCAAGGAGTATGGAAACGGAAAAGTATCGTGGAATTCGCATTGGATGATGCTCCTGGTTCGGAAACGGCGATGGTCCCCGAAAAATATAAAGTAAACCTGGGACGGAAGAAATTCTTACCGAACCCTCATTTTTTCGCAGAAAAGCGTAACCTCTCGGCTTTATGTCCGGTTCGGTGCCACAGAAGACGCCATTATCCACATTGCCGCTTGCCCATTTGTTCCCCGGCCGATTCGGATTCAGGGAGGCTGAGATCAGGGAATGATGATTTTTTGGGCGGCCGTGCCGCCTTTTCCGCGCAGACTAACCATATATACGGCCCCGGATTCGCCTTTGAAAGCGAACTGGTGTTGCCGCGTGTTCGCCGTGAGGATCAGTTTGCCTTTGGTATCGGTCACGTCCACTTTGGCTTCCTCCCGGAGGCCGCCCAGGCGAATCAGGCCTGAAGCGTAGGTGACCGTAATGGGATACGGGGACTTGTCGTAAGCCTGCGGATGCGCGCCCGTCGTTTTGTTGAGGGAATATTGCTTGAAAAAGTTCCATACCTCGTCCGCCTGGTTCCCGTTCGACTGGTTCGGCCAACGGTGCGTATGCCCGATGATGGAATCAATGACCACTTGGCTGTTCCCTTCGCAAGGGCCGTAGGCCACGCGCACCCTCTTAGTTGTCGAATTGGAGGAGGGATAGGGTTTGGTCATAGTTCCCGACGTGGGGCATTTGTTCAGTTTCACCCAAAGGTCCCGCGCCTCCAAAAATTTTGGCGAGGCTTCCGTGGTGCCCCAAGTGAGGAAAATCGGGACCGGGCGCTTGAGGCTGCAGGTGGCGGTCGGGCTGATATAGCCGGATATGGGAGCGACGGCCGCGAATATATCGGAGTAATTGCAAGCGGCCGCAAAGCTTATGAACCCCCCCTGGGAGAATCCTGTCATGTAGATGCGGTTCCGGTCTACCTTGTAACGCGCGTCCACCGAATCGAGCAAGGCGAAGAAGTAGGGGAAATTCGAAGTGCCTTGCATGTCTTGCCAGACCGCGCTGCCGCAGTTAGGCCCCGCGCACGTGTAGATGCAGATGTACTTCTCCCGGTCCGCCGTGGCATCGGTGTTTCCCATTTTTTGGAACCAACCGCCGCTATCGGTGGCGCCATGGACATAGAAGACCACCGGCGGCTTCTCACCAATCCCGGTGGGCACGCGAATGAGCGCGGCCCGTTTCGCTCCGCCGACTTGCAGGTTCATAATGAATGAATTCTGCGCGGTGGCGAAAGCGGCCAGCGACATGATGAAGGCCCCGGCGATGGTGCAATGGCGAAACATAGGATCCCCTTTTATTAAATCAGAACTGCACGAAGAATTCCAGGAATCTACGCCCTCTTCAATATAGGTCCGAAAGCCCATCGCGCCTTCCAATGGATTCTTGTCCAAAACCGGACGAGAATTTCCGAAATTTTCACATCCGGGTAAGACTTACCGATGTCTTCAGCCCTTTGCCTCTTCATCTGAAAAGACGTTGCGATGGGGATATTCCCGATTGGCGGGCGCAAAATTGTGTTTACAGTTGTAAACGGAAATTTTTCGATTTTTCCGCCTGCGTTTCCCATTTTTACCGAGCGCACCTTCACTCCCGAGCGTACCATGCAGTTATGTTCACCTCGTCCAGCCCCATTCGGGCGTGGAAAGCTATTCCTAATCCTTTCAGCGCAGGCTTGGCCGTTTTCCTCGCCCTAAATCTCCCATTACGAGCGCAACAGCTCGCTTTTCCCGGGGCCGAGGGATTCGGCCGTTTCGCCACGGGCGCGCGCGGGGGCGCCGTATACCATGTCAGTAACCTGAACGATGCCGGTCCAGGTTCCTTCCGCGATGCCGTCACCAAGCCCAATCGTAACGTGGTGTTCGATGTGGGCGGCGTCATCCGGATCCAATCACGGATCACGGTCGCCGCAAACTTATACATCGCGGGGCAGACCGCGCCTGGAGATGGGATCGCCGTGTACGGCGATGGGCTTTCCTTCTCAAACGCAGACAATGCCATCGTGCGGCACATCCGATTCCGCATGGGAAAGGGCGGGGAAGAAGGAAAGGATGGGATCACCATCGCCGAAGGCCATGACATGATCTTCGACCATGTTTCCGTGTCCTGGGGCCGGGACGAAACCTTTTCGATAAGCGGACCGGTCAAGAATATCACCATCCAGAACTGTATCGTCTCCCAGGGGCTGCAGACCCATTCCTGCGGCGGACTCATCCAAACCGACGGAGGCGTGAGCATCTTGCGCACTCTCTACATCGACAACCATACCCGCAATCCGAAGGTCAAAGGGGTGAACCAGTTCGTGAACAACGTGGTCTACAATTGGGAAGTAGCCGCTTATATCGAAGGCGACTCGGAAAACGACTCGTATGTAAACGTGCAGGACAATTATTTCATCGACGGTCCCGGCACCGGCGACGAGGCTTTCACCCGCGGAAACATGAATTTCCACATCTTCGCGGCCGGGAATTTTCAGGACGCCAATAAGAACGGCAAGCTGGACGGAGGTTTGCTTCCCCAGTCCAAATACGGGACCGTCGATTGGCAGGCCAAGGCTTATGCTTATCCTCCCGTGTCCACGGCCACCGCCCAACAAGCCTACGAGCTGGTGCTAGCCGAGGCGGGAGCATCCATGAAAAGGGACGAAGTGGACCGGTTCCTGTTTGACGAGCTAACCTCCCTAGGCATTAAAGGTAAGACCATAACGGACGAGGCCGAATTACCGAGCAAGGGCCCAGGGACCATAGCGGGCGGACCAGCTCCGGCGGACGCTGACCAGGACGGTATCCCGGATGCCTGGGAAAAGGCCCGAAGCCTGAATCCCGCCGACCCCGAAGACCGCAACGGGGACCCCGATAAGAACGGGTATACCTATTTGGAGGAGTATTTGAACGGGCTGGCGGGCGCAACGACTAACAGCGTCGCATGGCCCTTCCGTGGCCATGGCGCGGGAACGGCACCTATCGCTGGCCCTGCCTACGACGTTCTTGGCAAGCTTTCGGTTCCCCCCCGGGAAGTCGGTAGCGGCAAAATCCCGGTAGCCTCACCTTTAATCCTTTATGGCCCAAAAAGACTCCCTTAAAGAAGCCCTAAAAAAAGGGCAAAATACCTCAACCTTGAAGCATGGAAACGGGTTGGAATCTGTGCCTGAATGCCGATCGAAAAAGTGCTTCGGTCAGGAAGGGGTTAAGTAATCCCGAATATGGAGCCTTATACAATAATTGCCGAGAGAAAATGGGAAGATGAGCATACATTCGAAACGACATTGCCGATCAGGTTGAATAGATGGTCCAAATTGCGGGCTGTTCAGCCGCCCAGAGGAGACTCGATACTAATGATTAAAATTCTTTTTACGGTTGGTCTGGTACTCTCGATGACTGCCGAACCGCAGGCGCAAGAGAATCTCAAAATCCTGGTCTATTCCTATACGCCCTCGGGCGAATCCGCCCACTTGGAACCCAAAGCGACGGGCAAGAAGGTCATGGACTCGGCCGCGAAGGATATGAAGTGGGATCTTTACCATACCCAGGACCCCAACTATTTCACCGACGCCAACCTCGCTCCTTATGACGTAATCTTCCTCCTTAATATGTGTTGCTACGATGGGGTTTTCCCCCAAACCAGCCAACGGGCGGCGTTCGAGACGGCGATCAAAAACGGGGCCGGCTATGTGGCCTGTCATGCAGTGGCAGCGGCGACCGCCTATGTAACCAAGTGGCCGTTTCTGGCGGCAATCAACGGCAATGGGAAATACGGAAGCCATGGCGATAAGGTAAAAGGCATACTTCGCATCGACGACCAGACCCACTATCTCACTGAGGGTTTGGGCGCCACTTTTCAAGTGGGCAATAATGAATGGTTCAAATTTCCCATGACATTTCCGCCGGAATTGAAGATCCATCTATTGGCTTCGGTCGCAAAAGGGAGCGCCGGTGTCGGCACCACCCTGAGCGATGATATACCGGTTTCCTGGTGCCACTATTATGAAAAATCCCGGGCGTTCTACACTTCGCTCGGCCATTTCGAGAACCTGTTTACCGACCCTATGCTAAGGCAGCATATTTTCAGGGGCCTGGAATGGGCTGGAGGTCGCGGACCACAAACCGGTGAATGCGGGGAACCCACCGGACTGACGGCTATTGGCAAGACAACGGTCGATAAAGGGAATCGCATTCCTGAGGAACGGTTCTTCTCCTTCCAGACGACTGCTTCGAACGAAATCCGCGGCGCTACCCTGGAACCGGGCTTTTTCCGCCTTGAGTTGTATAATTCCCAAGGCGCCAAGGTCGCTCAAAAATCGCTTTGGGGAGCCAGGGCCTTTTCGCTTGGCGTCCAGGAGCCTGGCGCTTATTTAATGCGGGCCTTCGCGGGAAAGACGGCGTTCACCCGCCGCATCGTGATACAATGACGTGTAGTCATTCCAATTACCGTCTCGGAATTTTCCCGGTCGGGATTTTTGAAACCGGCTATTCATCTAACATTTCAAGTAGAGGTTGAAGCATGGGAAATTCACTGAAATTTGTCGCAGGATTTCTATTCATTTTCCAGGTTGGTGGCTTCGCTCAAGCCGTAAAATGGCAAGACGCCGGTAGCTATGATTATGCCGGCCATAATGGGAAAACACCGGCTTACCCGGGGACCGACGGGCCCATGAATCCGGCTTACACCGCCACCAGGGTCTACCCTGAAATCGATGCCACCGTTGGGGGGCTCGCTTGGTTGCCAAACGGGGATTTGGTCTTGCTGGAATTCGGAGCGGTAACACGAAAGAGCGGGGCACTGACGATTCTCAAAAATGTCAGCAGTGCTTCCCAGTCCGTAACCTCCGAAACAATCCTTAAAGGCCTGGATGACCCTTTAGGGGTGCAGGTCGTGGATGGCGTCATTTATGTAAACGATCAAGGGGGAGTTTGGCGCGTCGAAAAGTCCGAGAGCGGCACTTATTCCAAAACCCTCTTTTCACCCAGACCCGTTGCTGCCAGAAAGGGCAACTATCCGTTTGCGTTCAATCTCGAATATCATGGTGGATTTCTCTACTATGCTATGGGGAACCATAATATCAGTTCTCCCGAAAGCGCCCCCTGGCCCGGTCATGTTTATAAGGTCGACATCAAAACCGGTACAGTGGAAACCATGAATGACGGAATACGCATGCCTAACGGGATGGGGGTGAAAAAAGCCACCGGTGACCTATTTTACTCGGATAACCAGGGCCAATGGCGTAAGGCCAGCCCAGTTTTCCATGTGCAGAAAGGAGCCTTTAACGGACATCCTGCCCTCAAGACCGGTGGCTCTTGGTTCCCGGGTACCGCGAAGGTTACCCCTCCGGCGGTGTGGCTGCCTTCCAATAGCCGTTCGACTTACGGCGCCATGACCCGTTCCACAACGGGACTTCATGAAGTTGAAAACGGAATTTATAAGGGTCAATTCCTGATGGGTGATAACTATATGGGGAGAGTTAACCGGATATTCCTGGAAAAAGTCAATGAGGTTTACCAGGGAGCGACTTTTCATTTCAGCAATACCGTTAAAGGCGGAATCCAAACCATGATTGAAAGCGCCGATGGCACCCTCATTGGAGGCGCCCTGGGCGACCCTCAGAGTGGTTGGAATTGGCAAGGAGTCCTCGGTGGCCTGACCAAATGGACCCCTAACAAAAACGGCGTGATGGATATCCTTGAAATCCGATCGAACCGTAAAGGGTTTGATCTGGAATTCACCGAACCCGTTAAAGCCGCGGACATCAGCCCCGAAAGCTTCTGGGTGGTATCCTATGCTTACAACAATTGGAGCGAGGACTATGGCGGGTCCCCTGAAGATGTCAAGAAAATGAAAATTACCGCGATTGAATCATCGGTCGATCGCAAGCAAGTCGCTATTACTATCGAAGGGCTGGCCAAAGGCCGGGTTTATAATATCATGTTTAAAAGCGGCTTGCAGTCAGAATCCGGCAAAAGCAACCTCTTCCAGCATGCCTGGTATACTTTGAATGAAATCAGCGACCGGGATGTGCTGCAGACGGTTGCGATTGCAAAGGTAGATCGGGTTAGGGAAGGCTTTCAATTCGATTTGCAAGGCAGGTCGCTGGATATATCGAACCTGCAATCCCAAAATTTTTCGGTTAAGGTATATAATCCTGCAGGCAGGATTGTCCCTCAGTCCGTAGCCATGGGACGACAGGGAAAGGCTTCGATCCGCTTTTCAGACCGAGGCGTTTACATCCTGCGAATCCTTACGCCGCAAGGATCCTTTTCCAAGGAATTGACCATCCTGTAGGAAAATCATTCACAGGTTTAGACAAAATCATAATCGGGAAGCGGCAATGAAGTACCAAAGATCCGTTCGATTGCACATTTCAGACTTTTCTGTTTTCGCTTCCCTTTTCGCTTCCCTATTCTCTGCCCAGCCACAGAGGCTCGTCTTAAGAGGAACGGAGGAATCGGATGAGCGCTAATCATTCGGTATTCCGCATCGCCTCGAGGTTGCCGAAATCCATGGGCGTCCTGGCGGCCCTGGTTCTAGCCCTTCCGCTGGTCGGCCGGTCGGAAGGCCAGAGGATCCTTTTCGACGGCAGCACGCTGAAGGGATGGCGGGTCTTGGGCAATGGCGCCTGGTCGGTAGTGGACGGGGCAATCGTGGGCAAGCATTCCCCGCAAGACGCCCCTTTCACCCATTTGGTTTTCGATTCCACCGTGAAGGATTTCCGCCTCGGATTCCAGTTCAAGCACGTGAAAGGGAATTCGGGATGCTTCTTGCGTCTAGAGGAAAAGACTCCCGTGCCACCGGAAGGTGTGCTCGGCGTGCAGACGGTCATCGAACCCACCCTCCTAACCGATAACGCCTTCGGCCTCTATGAGACGACCGGGCGGCTTTGGCTCAAAAAATGGCCCTATTCCGCGAACAAGAGCCTGTACAAGGCGGGCCAATGGAACAGTTTGCGCATCACCGCCAGCGGGCCGGAACTCACGGTGGAGTTGAACGGCTCGGAGATCGTCAAGCTTTCGGATCCACAAGGACGGATGCAGGGGAAGATCGGATTCAAAATGCACGGAGGTAGGGACGTGGAAGTCCATTTCAAGGACGTGCTGTTGGAGGATCTGAAGTCCGTGTCCTTGCGCTCGCTGGATCCCGCGGGCCCGGCCGCGTTGCGGCCGCAGACTGGCAAAATCTCTAGCGTTACCGCCGACGGTCGGCGCCTTCCGCTGAGAAAGGGAATCGGAGTCGCGCGAGGCGGGGCCGCCATCCTCCTCAAGGGGCGCGACGCGTTGCCGACGCCTTAGGGACCGTTTATAGGTCCGCCTATAGGACCGCTTAGAGGACCGTTTAGAGGACCGTTTAGAGCCTCAGGCCCAATTAAGAAAAAGTTGACCCGTTCGCCGCCCAATTAAGGGCAACCTTGGCCCGGTTGTCAATCGGTCCTGAAGTCCATTGTTGCGATCCGCTAGGACGCCTGGCCAGGGATGGATTCGCGACTTGATAAACCCATCGCGACTCTGAAGCTTGCCGGGGCCTTTCGGCGACAACCTGGTGAGCATGTAGAAGGCCCTACATGCTGGTGGTTTTCGCACCGGATCAAATTGAATTGCCCATGAGCCAGACCGGAAACTTCCAATGTATCCGGTCCTTCGGCCTAGAGAGCCAACTTGAAGGTTGCTGTACCAACTTTCAGCAGATAGATTCCGGCGGACATTCCCTTGGGAATCTGGAATGCATGGCCGGAAATTCCGATGAGCTCATGGCGCCGGCCGTCGAGACCGAGGAGCACTGCCTTGCCACGCACACCTTCCGGAAGCACCAACATGTCCCCCCGTAGGACGGGTTCTTTCCCCGAACGTCCCGCGA